>JBEIQK010000331.1:0-6799 GCA_040376505.1 Alphaproteobacteria bacterium
GCCCAGACCCAGGGCGCCACCACCGGCGCGCTGCTGCTGCGGGGCCTCCGTGCGCTCTGTCAGGCCTTGCCTCATCTCGACGAGGAGGCCCGCGCCTTCGCGCTCAGCCGCACCACCGACGAGGAGGCCGTCGCCGTCGTGCTCGCCGCCCTGCCGGCCCCGGTGGACCCCCTCCAGCGGGCCCGGATGCGCGGCTACGAGCGGGTGCGCCAGCTCTCCCAGGCCGAAGGCGGCTGCCTCACCGCCCAGGAGGTGGCCGATCTCCTCAACGTCACGCGCCAGGGTGTGGACTGGAAGCGAAAGTCCCGCCACCTGCTCGCCGCCAGCCTCCCGGGCCGGCGGGGGTGGATGTACCCGGCCTGGCAGCTCGCCGGCGGCGCCCCGCTGGTGGGCATGGACCTCCTGCTCACCCGCCTCGAGGAGGCCGGGGTGGAGGGCTGGGCGGCGGTGCACTTTTTTCTCGCCCCGATGGAGGGCACCCAGGTTCGCCCGCTCGACGCGCTGCGCCTCGGCGACATCGGCCCCGTGCTGCGGGTCGCCAGCCTGATGCGCGATCAAGGTCCTCTGTAGTCGCTGCGCGGCGCGCCCCAAGGCGCTTGCCAGCGACCCCGGCGCTGGCACATCATTGCGCACCCTCGGCGGAGCCACTTCCCGCACGGCGGCGCGCCCCGCGAAGGCCTCATGAGCTTCTCCCCCGGAAACCTGCCCTTCCCGCCCTCCAGTCTCGCCTGGAAGCGCCTGCCCGTGCGCGTTGTCGACGCGGGCGCGCCCTGGCACCGCATCTTCAACACCGCCTTTGGGCCGGTCTTCTTTGGCAAGTCCGGCTACCGCTTCGATGATCCCAAGGCCCTCTACGGCGTGCTCTACGCCGGCCTGCAGAAGGAGGCCGCCTTCGCCGAGACCATCTGCCGCAACCCCGGCAGCGGCCCGATGGTGACGATGCCCACGCTGCGCCAGCGGTCCTGGGTCACCCTGCGCTGTCGACGGGCCTTGCGCCTCGTGGATCTGACCGGTGATCTGGTCACCTTGCAGGCCGATGCCCGGCTCTGGTCTGGGGACTACGGGCCAGCCCAGGCCTGGAGCCGCGCCTTCTATGAGCATCCCGACACGGTGGACGGCCTGCTCTACCCCTCGCGCCACGCCCAGACCCGGGTCTGCGTCGCGTTGTACGATCGGGTCACGGCCGAGATCGACGCCACCATTGGCGCCACCCTCGCCGACGACACCCGTGAGCTGGGCCGCCTGCTCGACCTCTTCGACGTGGCGCTGGCGCCGGAGCGCTAGCCGGGCGGCCCCATGCCCGGAAAGCGCTCCTCCAAGAAGCCCTTGCGCACCCACAGGTGCAGCCACTCCTCGTCGAGGGGCAGCACCACCACGCGGTAGTCGGCGAGGTCGGCGGTGAAGAGCGGGGGCGGCATCGGCGGCGTCTGCGGGGTCAGCGCCAGCAGCCCCTCGCCCGGCAGCACCACGTCGGGCCGGGCGGCCTGAAGCGGCACGTCGCCGCGCAGATCGATGGCCGAGAGGCGGGCGTAGTAGGGGATCGCGCCAGCGGGGTGGAGGGCCAGCAGCGTCTGCCGGGGGAGCTGGTTGGCCAGGGCGCGGCCCACCCGCCGGGCCTGCTCGCCCTCGGCCGCGCGCAGGCCGGCGCGATCGAGGGTGGCCAGGGTGCCGCGGCTGAGCCCAAAGGCGAGGAGCAGCAGCCCCGTCGCTCCCACCCGCAGGCCGCCCCACCGCGCCACGAGGCCGGCCGCCGACTCCGCCGCCAGCACGCAGAGCAGCGGGCTCACCAGGGCAAGCTGGCGGGCCTGCAGCGCGTCGCTCGGCAGGAAGATCGACGGGAGCAGGATCATCGCCGCCGCCATCGTCGAGAGCGCCCAACTGCGGCGGGTCGGCGGGCCCGCCACCGGCCGCAAGGCCACCAGCAGCCAGAGGGCGGGGTGGCTGAGCACATGGCCGCCCATCCAGGAAAGGCCCCAGGCACCATCGCCGGCTCCGGCCGGCCGCGGCGCCAAGAAGGCCGGCGGCAGCGCCACCAGCGCCGTCATCAGCAGGGGCCCCAGGCGCGCCGGCCCCCGTCGCGGCCGCAGCGCGGCGCCAGCGATCAGCAGGAGCAGCGCCAGCACCCCGATCGCCGCGACGAGATCGAGGGCCGCCGCCAGCCCCAGGATCAGGCCGGCCCAAAGGTGGGCCCCCGCGCCGGCCTGCCGCCAGCGGGCGCTCAGCAGAGACGAGACCCCCCAGGCCAACAAGGCCGCCGCCGGCAAAGTGGCGAGCCCCTCGACGGCGACCAGCGCCAGATCAGCGTCGCAGAGGAGCAGGGCCAGCGCCACCAGGGGAGACCAGGCAGGCAGCTCGCCCTGCGCCCGCGCGCCGGCCCGCGCGAGGCGCCAGATCACGATCGGCAGGGCCGCCAGGGCGAAGAGGCCGCAGGCCACCGCCGCCGAGAGGGGATCGCCGCCCGCCTGGAGCAGCCCGCCCAGGGCCGCCGACCAGAGCAGCGGAGCGCCGGCGGGAAGGCCCTCGCCGAGGCTGAGGTGCTCGGCGCCGCTGAAGGCCCGGTACGCCTGATCCGGCGGCAGCGGCCCCAGACTGGAGGCGGCGACGAGGCCCACCAGCGCGACCAGGACGGGGGTCCAGCGGGTGAAGGGGGTGGCGGGCGCGGGTGGGGCTTGGGGGGTCTGCGGCACGGCCTGAAAGGATACAGCGGCGACGCCCTGCGCGCCCGCCGCGCCGCACAGGTCGGAGCCCACCTGCCCCCTCCCCTCTCAACCTCGGTGCGCGCCCTCCTCGCCGCTGGCGCTGCCCTGGCCGGCGGGAGCGCAGGCGCCGCGGTCGGCCTTGCCGAGACGCAGGCCTACGCGATCAGCGCAGCCCTGTTGGTGGGCGCGGGGGCGGCGGTGGCCTCGCGGGCCTGGACCCGACAGCTCCTGCCGCTGGCCTTGGGGGTCCTGGCCTGGGATCTGCACGACATCAGCCTCCTCGTCGCTGAAGACGCCCAGCGTTGGGTCGACCCGGCCTTCCCGCTGGAGGGCCTGCTCCCCCTCACCCTCCAGAGCCTGCGCGGGCAGCCGCTCTGGATGGCCGGCGTGGCGGGCGGAGCGGCCCTGGCCTGGCCGGGCCTCGGGCGGCTCTTTTTGCTGGCGGCCCTCGGATCGGGCCTCCGGTATGCCAGCCTCGTCCTCGCCCAGGGCGGCCTGCTCTCCGGGGAGGTGGAGTCCGCCGCCCGCTTCGCGCATGTCGGCCTCTACGCAGGGCCCCTGGTGGGCCTGATCGGCCTCGGCCTCGCCTGGGGGCCGCGGGAGGGGCGGCCGAGCCGGCTGGCGCTGGCGCTGATCCTCGCGCTGGCCGCCACCTCGCCGTTGGGGGGCCTCGTGGCGCGAATGCCGAGCCCGGCGACAGCGCTGGCCGTCCCCGACGTGCCGGCGCGCCCAAGCGTGGCCCTCCCGGCCTTGCAGGCGCCCTTGGGGCCAGCCCTGGCGGCCCGTGGCGATCGCCCCGAGCCGGATGCCGCGCTGCCCTGCACGCCGGCCGCGGCGGCGCGGTGGGATCGCGTGCCCCGCCGCAGCGCCGCCCTGGCCCTGACGGCGGTGACCCCGGTGTCGGCCCTCGACGAGGCCGTCGCTGAGGCCGCCCTCCACCAGACCCATCGCCTCGCCCTGGTCGGTCGCGCGCCGGCGCTGCCCGGGCCGTTGGGGCCCCTGCTGCAGTGGCCGGTGGTGCGCCTCCTCGTCGAGCGCCCCGCCCACGACGCCGCCTTCATCGCCATCGCCGCCGATGGGAGCCTCAGTCCCACCCCGCCGGGCGGTGTCTCCTGCGCGCTCCTGCCCGATCCGGGCCTTTCGATCGGCCAGCTCGTCGAGGTCGCGCGCACCCTGGAGCCGGGGCGCTGCCTCGGCCTCGTCTACCTGCCCCGCGGGGTTCGCCCGGCCCCGGCAGACCTCGCCGCCCAGGCCGCCTTGCGTTGTCCGGCGTCGGTGGTGGGAGAGTCGTACAACTAAGCCCTCCTCCAGGGTAGGCTGGGGCCATGGACCGCTCCCTCGCCCTGCTTGCCCTCCTGCCCCTCTGCGGGTGTCACCTCTTTTCCGCGGTCTCGCTCGACAAGACCTGCGAAGACCTGCCCGAGGGCTGCGACGGCGAAGGCGGCGAGGGCCCCGACCCCACCGACGACACCGGCGAGCCCGACCCCGTCGACGCCGATGGCGACGGCTACACCGTGCACTCCGGCGACTGCGACGACGCCAACGCGGTGATCAACCCGGCCGGCCAGGAGCGCTGCGACGAGCTCGGCGTGGACGAAGACTGCGACGGGCTGGTCAACGACGAAGACAACAACCCCTCCGATCAGGCCCTCTTCTTCCTCGACGCCGATGAAGACGGCTTTGGCGATCCGGCCGTCTCCACCCAGGCCTGCGAGGCGCCCGCGGGCTTTGTGGAGCAGGCCGGCGACTGCTTCGATGGGAGCAGCGCCGCCGCCCCCGGTCTCACCGAGGTCTGCGGCGACCGCCTCGACAATGACTGCGACGGATCGCCCAATGAATGCGGGCGCTGGGAGGGCAACCGACTGCTCACCAGCCGCGAGGGCTTCCTTGATGGCGAGGGCGAAGGGATCTCCTCGGGCATCTCGGTGGGCGATGCCACGGGCGACGGTCGCCTCGACGTGGTGGCGGGCACCTTCGCCGGGGGCACCTACAACACTGGCGGCGCGCTGGTCTTCACCCGCCTCGACCGCGCCCCCGAGCAGACCGCCAGCGACCGGGTCGCCGCGGTGGAGGCCTCCTCGGAGGGCTATGGCGGCGGCTCGGTCTGGCTGCGCAGCGACGTCACCGGCGACGGCTACGCCGACATCATCCAGCAGGGCACCAAGGGCTTCTACTACCTCGCCGAGGGCCCCTTTTACGGGTCGCAGGCCCTCGAGGCCAGCCACGCCATCTTCACGGGGCTGGGGGCGCCCTACTACTACATGCCCAACGCCGACACCCTCGACCTCAGCGGCGATGGCGAGCCCGACGTGGTGATCACCACCCCGTACACCGACTCCGGCGCCAAGGGCCTCTTTCTCTTCAGGGGCCCCATCGGCGGCGGCGAGCGCGACGCCACCGCGGCCGACGCTACCATCACCGATCCCGCCAGCTCGGCCTCCAACTTTGGCTCGACCGCCCTGCTCAACGGCGACTACAACGGCGATGGCGTGTACGACGTGGTCATCGGCGACCCCGACAACACGGGCTACCGCAGCACCGAGACGGGCACGGTCTGGCTCTTTGACGGCCCGGTGCGCGGCGACTCCTTTGTCTCCGACGCCGACGCCGTCATCGCGGTGGGCCAGGCCGACTCCTATGGGCTGGGCGTCTCGATGGCGGCCGGCGACACCACCGGCGACGGCGTCGAGGACCTCGCCATCGGCGTCTTCGCCTATGGCAGCGCCTGGGTGGAGGGCGGCGCCTTTGTGATGGCGGGCCCGATCTCGGGCAGCCTCCTGGCCAAGAACACGGCGATCGCCGGCTTTATCGGCAATTCGTCCTACACCGGCTACGCGGTTGCCATGAACGGTGACTTCGACATGGATGGCTTCGCCGACCTCGCGGTGGCAGCCCCCCTCAACAGCGCGCGGGCCACCGATGCGGGGGCCGTCCACCTCCAGTATGGGCCCCTGTCCGGCGTGACCGACGCGGTGGATTGCAGCCTCACGATCTACGCCAACAAGGAGTACGCCTATGCCGGCCGCGGCCTCACCTTCAGTCGTGACCTGAACGGTGACAGCATGGATGACTTGCTGGTGGGCTCCTTCGACTACTACGGCGACATCAACATCTTCTGGGGTCGGGGCATCTAAGCCCCCAGGCTGCGCCCCTTCCAGACGGCCCGGCCGCGGGCGGTGGCCAGCGCCGAGTTGAAGAAGAGCGCGATGGCCAGCACATTGCCGAGGCTGTGGGTGAACCCGTAGCGCGGGTCATTGTCAAAGATACGGTCCATCGTGAAGCGGAAGACGTGCAGCGTCGCCAGGGTGCCGAGGGCCCAGGGCCCCCAAGCTGGACCGAGCACCCCAAGCCCCCAAAGGATCACGGCCAGCAGCGGCCAGACGCTCGTGGCGGCGATGAAGGTGGTGATGCCGACGAGGAGGCCCCAGCGCCGGTCGATGCCGATGAAGAGGTTCTTCGTCCAGCCGCGCCAGATCTCACCGAAGGAATTGTACATGCGGCAGCGAAAGAGCGTGCGCATGAAGAGCAGGTTGTAGCGCAGGCCCTGGTCGCGGATCACGGTGGCGAGGCCAACATCATCGACGATGGCGTTGGCGACCGCCTTGTGGCCGCCGATGGCCGTGTAGGCCTCGCGGGAAAAGAGCAGAAACTGCCCATTGGCCAGCGGCTTGCCCTTTCGGCGGTCGACGTCGTTGTTTTTGTCCATGCTCTGCCCGGCGATGACCAGGCCGGCGATGACGGGCTGCAGCACCTTCTCCCAGAAGGTCACCACCTCCAAGAAGCCGAGCCCGCTGAGCAGCCCGAGGCGGTTTCGCTCGGCGTAGCCCAGGGCCGCCCGCACTGCCTGGGGTGCGGTGAGCCGCACGTCGGCGTCGAGAAAGAGCAGGTAGTCGGGCCCGTCGGCGAGGGCGGCCTCGGCGGCGCGCTGGCAGGCCCAGGGCTTGCCGAGCCAGCCCTCGGGCAGGGCCCCCCCGCCGCCGTGTAAGGCCGCCACGCGGCCCGGGTACGCGGCGGCGAGGCGATCGACGATGGCGCCGGTGCCGTCGGTGCTGCCGTCGTCGAGCAGGGTCAGGGTCAGGTGTGGCCAGTCCTGTTCGAGC
>JBEIQK010001058.1:0-1854 GCA_040376505.1 Alphaproteobacteria bacterium
CACAGATCGGTGTCTCGAAACACAGAGAGCATCCTGGTCTCGGCGCCGCCCGCGACGACGCCATAGTTGAGCACGCTTAGCCCGCTGTGCTCCTCGATCCAGCCGGCAAAATTGACATTGTCTCTTTGGCCGACGTTGGAATTGCTGGTGCCGGCCAGGACGATCTCGGGGCGAAGCTCATCGGTGAGGGAGCCGGCCGGGGCGTTTCTTTGGAAGGTGGGGAACCTGCCAGACGGCGGGATGCGGCGATCGCAGAGCTGTGCCACCTTCTGGCCCATAAAGTCCGGGATCCCAACGGTGCCCTGTTCCGTCGAGGTAAAGATGCGGCGCGGCGCAGGGAGGTCGGCCAGCTCTTTGGCGATGGCGCGCCCGCCCGCCTTGGCGCCGGCGGTGGACCAGTGGGAGTCGGCCGGGAAATAAAACGGACCATCCAAAGGCTCGGCCGCGGCGTCGGCGACCCGGGCGCCGGTGCTCCGAAGCTGCTGGAGGTAGGCGCTCCAGCCGATCTTGAGCGCAGCGGCGTCAAAGGTCGCGCCGATTGGGTCGGCCCGATCGACCTTGTCGCTGTGAACAAGCCCGCGGGGTGGCAGGGGAACGAGGACCAGCCGGGTGCCGCGCTCCTGGAGCACCGCGGTGAACAGCGCCAGCAGATCCAGATTGGGCTGGCGGATGGGTGTCGGCGGCGTCAGATCGTGAGAGAAGCGAAACACAAAGCCATCTGTGCCGGCGACAAAGGCGCTCGTACCCGGCTTGTCCGTCGGGCCCTGCGCCGCTGGACAGACCGGATGCGAAGAAGGCGGTGTGGGGCTGAGGGCCAACAGGGTGAGCAGGGAGAACATAGGCGGGACTCCATGGGAGCGGCACCGGTACAGGAGGGGAGCAGCGCCGGCTCGGGGGTGCTAACGCGCCGCGGGCGGAGTCGGTGAACCCTGCGCCACTGCCCCTTCGCGGAGCACCTCGGAGGTGGTTGGACAGACGCGGACGGTGACGGGCGTGGGAGGTGCGGCCACCTTCCGTGGCGAGACCGCGATGGAGCGGACGGGGGCGGTGGAGGTCGGGCTCAGCAGCAGGTCCGTCATCCCCGTTTGAACGGTGCGGTTGAGTCGGTTGATCATCGTGCGCTCGCTCCCCTTGGCCCAGTCCTGGACGTCGATGTTGAAGTTCAACAGGGCGGGGTCACTCTCGACGTGTACAAACCACCCTTGCCCGTAGATGCCCCGCTCGGCGGGGAGCTGGAGGATGGGCTGGCCGTCGGTGAGGCCGGTGGCTTCGGCCACGGCGCGGTCGGCGGTGCAGGGGGGCTCGAGCATCGCGATGAACTGGCGAAGATCACTGGCGATCGTGTAGGGCCCATTGGGGCTGTTCTCCCAAACCAGCACCGAGGGCGGGTGCTGCCAGAGCTCCCGCGCCTCGAGGGCCGAGCGCATCCCGCTGCCGGCGCCGCCGCCGATCACGCTGAAATTGAGGACGGCGAGGCCGGTCTCCTCTTGGAGGCGGCCGGAGAAATTGGCCTCGTCGCGCTGCCAGAGGTTGGAATTGCTGGTGCCGACGAGGAGGACCTCATTGGGCAATTCGTCGAGGAGGCCGGCGGGTGGGGCGGTGGTGACGCTGCGCGGCGCGGTCTCCCTCACCGGGACCGGTCGGCCGCAGAGCTCGGCGACATTGCGGGCGATGGTGTTGGGGCTGTTGAAGGTGCCGGAGATAGAAGAGGTGTAGACACGGCGGGCAATGTGCAGATCGGCGATCTCGGCGGCCACCGCTTGGGCCCCGGCTTGGGCGCCCACATCGGTCCAGTGGGTGTCGGCCTTGAAGTAGAAGTTGCCCTGCACCGGCACCTTGGTCATGTCGGCCACC
>JBEIQK010000135.1:0-11320 GCA_040376505.1 Alphaproteobacteria bacterium
CTCCACGACGCCATTGGCGCTCGACGTGCGGCCCCTCACCCAGCCCATCCCCTGGACCGAGGACTTCGAGACCGAAGAGGCGAGCGCCTCGCTCTTCACGCTCGGCTGGTGGGCCCCCAGCGAGGCCTTCACCGCCTACCCGTGGATCCTCAGCAGCGCGCGATCGGCCAGCGGCCTCGCTTCGGCCTTCCACCCCCGCGGCTACCAGGACATCGGCGCCCTCGACGACTGGCTGATCAGCCCGGCCCTCGACCTCTCGGGCGTGCCGAGCGCCATGGTGCGCTGGACCGAGCAGGGCGCCACCACGGTCGACATGGAGGGCCACGCCCTCTACCTGTCCACCACTTCCCGCGATCCAGCCGACGGCACCTTCGTCCCTGTCGAGGCCGCCCTGCCGGCGCCCCCAGAAGACGCCTGGGGCCGCTCGCTGGCCTACGATCTGAGCGCCTGGGCCGGCGAGCCGGTGGTCTACCTCGCCTGGCGCTACACCGGCACCGATGTCAGCGACGACTGGTACATCGACGACGTCGAGGTCACCGCCCTGGTCGCCGACTTCTCGGCTGAGCTGGACTGGAGCCCCGATCCGGTGCACCCGGGCGAGACCGCCGACCTCACGGTCTCGCTGGTCAACGCCACCGCCGCCAGCGTCGAGGGCCTCAGCGCCACCCTCAGCCTGCCCGAAGGCGGCGGCACCTTCGAGGCCGACACCGTCGAGGTCGGCAGCGTGGCCGGCCTGGGCAGCGCCACCGCCCCCTTCCGCCTGAGCCTCGATCCCACCCTGGCCGACAACCGCTACCTGCCGCTCTGGCTCGATCTGACCGACGGGTCGGAGACCTGGAGCCTGCCGCTGCAGATGACCGTCGGCCTGCCCTCCACGGCGAGCCTGGGCTTCACCCTCATCGAGGACGCCTCGGTGAGCGTGGTCATCGGGGCGGGCGACCCCGAAGCGCCCCTCGCCCGCTACGAGGTGGCCGCCGGGGCCTTCATCGCCGGCGACTACAGCCTGTCGGCCGACATCACCGACGCCTTTGCCCTGCTGCCGCCGGTGGCGGGCCCCGACCGCTGGTGGGCCGTCGTGAGCGCCGATGGCGTCGGCTACACCACCGCCTTCACCATCGAGGTGGGCGGTGTGGTCTATGTGGGCGACAGCTACCTCAGCTTCTTCGACGGCTACGACGCCACCGCCTACCTCCCCGAGCCCCCCGAGCCGGTGATCACGGCGAGCAGCACCAGCCCCTCCACCCTGAGCCCGGGGTCCGAAGCCGCCCTGAACCTGAGCCTGCGCAACGACGGCGCCGCCAGCGCCGGCCCGGTGGTCGCCTCGCTGCGCTCCGACGACGCCGACGTCACCGTCACCAGCGGCGGCCCCATGTCGCTTACCAGCGATGTCTGGGCCGCCGGCGCCAGCGCCACCTTGAGCGGCCTTGGCTTCACCGTGGCCAGCAGCCACACCGACTCTACGCCGGTCAACCTGATCCTCGACCTCGACGACGGCGTCGACCAGTGGAGCCTGCCGGTCTCGGTGGCGGTGCCCTGGCCCTACCTGCGGGTCACGCGGGTCACCATCGATGACGACGGCAACGACGGCATCCTCGACGTGGGCGAGAGCGCCGAGCTGGAGATCGAGCTGGTCAACGCCGGCGATCGCAGCACCAGCGGCCTCGTCTCGGCCAGCTTGAGCGTGGAGCCCACCAGCCTCGCCAGCGCCACGGTGACGGCCCCCAGCGGCTCCTACGGCCTGATGACGGTCAACACCGTCCGCGACGAAGACGGCTTCGAGCTCACCGTCACGGGGGGCAACCCCGGCGACAACCTCGACCTGCTGCTCACCCTCACCGACAGCGGCACCACCTACGAGGCGCGCACGAGCCTCTTCCTGGGCGCCCCGCCCTGGACGATGCTCACCGGCTTCGACGACCCCCTGGGCGACAACCTCGACGCCTACGACATGGACTTCGTCAACGGCTCCTGGCGGGTGGTGGGCAGCGAGGTGGAGCTCCTGCTCGAGAGCGACGTCCCCCTCGATCCCAGCACGCTCTTCATCGAGTCCTGGGGCGTGGCCAGCAGCGCCAGCTACACCTACTACCGGTGGGTGCTCCAAAGCGGCGTCACCACCATGCAGGGCTACGACGCCTCGGGCTTCAGCGAGATCGGCGCCATGGAGGTGGAGTTCCCCTCGGCCACCACCGTGCTGCTGCGCTGGGACACCGCCGACATGGGCCTTCTCAGCCGCAGCTTCTCGCTCGGCCTCGCCGCCGGCTGGTGCGGGCCGCCCGAATACTACTGCGACCACTTCCCCGACGGCTGGGGCTACCCCTACGACGCCTTCTCCACCGGCTCCTGGTTCAACCTGAGCTGGTAGGGCAGGGGAGGGCAGCCCCTCCCAGGCACTCCCCAAACGAAGAGAGGGCCCCGCAGGGCCCTCTTTGCGTTGGCGCGCGCCCGACTACTTCTTGGTGTCGAGCTTCTTCGCCACGCAGCTCACCTGGACGATGTCGACGTTGGCCTCGACGAAGCCGTCGGTCTGCATCTCCAGCTCGACGCCGCCCACCCAACGCTCGAACATCGTCGGGTCGGTCTTGCTCAGCTCTTCGAAGGCCGACTGGGTGAGGATGCGCGGCACCCCGGTCTTGTCTTTGGGGTCGGGGTTCAAGGTGCCCACGCCCACGCCGAGGAAGGGCGGCACGCCGCCTTCGATGGCGAACTCGCGCTCTTCGAGCACCTTGTCGCTCTTGTCCTTGATCGTGACCTTGAGCACGATGTCGGTCATCTCGAACTTGGACTTGTTCTGCAGCATGAAGCTGAAGCTGGTGATGTTCTTGCGCGCCTGGTCGGGGAGCTGGATCCAGTCCGAGTTCTTGACGAAGACGTAGCGATCGGGGTTGTAGATGGGGTCGTAGTCTTCGCGGGTGCTGGCGTCGGCGAAGAAGTAGCCCGGCACCACCGCGTCGACCGGCACCCAACCCTGGGCCCCCGCCTCGGTCTTGATCTCGTAGAAGCCGGCCCGCTTGGACTGGAGCTGCACCCGGCTGTCCTTGGAGGCCGTGCCCGCGGTGGAGGCGCCCGCCTTGGGCTCGGCCAGCAGGTTGGCCGGGTTGGCCGTCACCAGCATCTCGGTCAGCTCCAGGCCGCCCGAGGCCTTGTCGCTGAAGAGGTCCATGTCGGCGTCCTGCAGGCGCCCAAAGTAGTGGTACATGCCGCCGCCGCCGACCAGCACGATCACGCCCAGGATGGCCGCCAGCACGCCGGTCGGGATGGCCGGCTTTTGGTCGACCGCCTCGACGTCATAGGGCACCCGGGAGGCCTTGAAGGACTCCTTGAGATCGGGCAGCTCCGAGGCATAGATCCAGTCGGTGGCCCCCGGAGGCTGGATCATGTCGTGGGGCAGGAGATCCCCAGACACCGCCTTCTTCTTGAGCTCGGCAAGATTCGGGACGGAGAACTGTTGGTCTCCGTGAGTCACGCGCCAGTCAGCCATGGACCGCTCCACAATTCGGAAAAGCTGGCCCGGTTTACGCATTGTGGGCCCAGGGGTCAAGCGAACGGCCGCCTCGCCGGGGTGGATTGACCGTGGTTTTGCAGGTGCCCTCGGCGTCCTGCATTTCGGTGGCATCGACGCCCTCGCGCAAGGCGGCGGAGCCCCGACCGATAGCGGGATAGCGTCCTGGTTCCCTGCACCCCTCGCCCCTGGGCCCCGGAGGCCGCTTGCCCTGGAAACCGCTCCGCCTGCTGATCCTGATCGACGACGACCGCGGCTGGTGCGGGCGGGTCGTGCCTGGCATGAAGGAGATGCTGGAGCACCGGGCCTTTCAGGTCGATCTGCGGCGCATCACCGAGGGCCCCGTCGATCCGGCGCCCTACGCCGGCCTGATCCTGGGCTCGCCCGTCTACGGCGTAGGCCTCAAGGGTGTCGGCCCCACCGAGGCCCTCACCGACTCTGTGATGGCCCTGCCCGATCTGGAGGGCAAGAAGGCGGCGGTCTTTTGCGTGTACCCCCTGCGCCCGGGCAACACCCTCGATCGCATGAAGGGCCTCGCCATCGAGAAGGGCTGCGAGATCGTCGCCGCCCACGCCTACAGCCTGCTGCGCCCCCAGGGCGAGCACATCATCCCCGCCGAGTGCATGGTGCGCATCCGCGGCCGTTAGCCCTCCGACCAGGCCGCCCAACTGCCGCGCCGCCGCCACAGACCGCGCAGGGCGAGGTGCAGGGCCTGAGCCGCCCGGGCCGCCTTGCGCGGCGTGCAGATGAAGCTCTGGTTCAGCTCCAGCTCCAGGTAGACGAGGCCGTGGGCCCGGGCGTGGCGCTGCACCGAGTAGATGAGGCCATCCTTGCCCGAGTAGGGCGCGTTGTGGGCCGTGCTGAGCCCCTGGGCCGAGAGCGCCCGGCAGAGGGCGCCGGCGAGGCTGTCGTGGGCGTCGTAGAGCACGCCGACGTCCATCGGCCGCAGGCGGTCGCCCCAGATCGGCGTGAAGCTGTGCAGGCTCAGCAGCAGGGTGTCGGGCTGGCGCGCCCGGTGGGCTGCCACGTTGGCGTCGACGGCGTCGTGAAAGGCGGCGTGGTAGCGCGCGATCCGCCGCTGCTGCTCGGCCTCGTCGAGGCCCTCGTTGAAGGAGAGGGCGACCCCCTCGATCTCGCGGCGGATGAAGGTGGCGTCGTCGGGGGCGCGGTTGGCGTCGCAGACGAGGCGGCTGAAGCGGGCGAGCACGGCGCCGGCGTCCTCGGCGGCGGCCAGGGAGAGGGCCAGATCGCGGGCGCCGATGTCCCAGCCCCAGTGGGTGTCCAACCATCGCCGGTCGGCGGCGCTGGTTCGCAGGGGGGCCGGCACCCGTCGGCTGGCGTGCTCCACCGTGAGAAAGAGCCGCCCGCCGCCGTGGCGGACCTCGGCAGCCTCGCTGCGGATCAGCCCGACCTCTTTGCCTGCGCCCATCGAAACCTCCTCTCGCTGCGGCGGCCGGATAACCCTGGCCCATCCACCCGGTGAGCTTGTGAACCTCCGCGCCCCGCGACCCCTCCTCTGCCTTTGGGCCCTCCTCGTCGCAGGGTGCCCACCGAGCGGGCTCAACGAGGAGGGCCTCGCGGCGCGCCAGGTCTTGCGCACGGCGATGGAGGGCCGCGATCCCGACGCCGTCAGCGCCGCCGCCCGGGCCGCCGACCCCCACACGGGCCTCGACGCCGAGCTCGACCGCCTGCTGGGCGACGCCCTGGCCAATGTGCTGATGCACCCCGAGGCCGGCCTCGACCGCCTCGAGTCATGGCGCCAGCCCACGGATCCGGCCTGGGTGGCGGCGCTGGGCGGGGCGATCCTCCGTCATCCCACGCCGGCGCCGATCCTGGCGCGGCATCCGGGGCTCTTGGCGCCGGTCTCGCTCAGCCATCCGGTGGTGGCCCAGGTTCGGGCGCGGGCCCTGCGCGATCCGGCGCTGGGTTGGGCCACCCTCGCTGAGGTGGTAGGCGCCTGCGTGCTCCTCGACGGGCAGCCCACGCGGGGGCGGCGCAGCCTCGTCGAGCCGGCCTCGCCCAACCTCATCGCCGCTGCCAAGGCCCTCGGGGCCACCCAGGTCGTGATGGGGCGGCCCACCACGCCGGCCGACGGCGATCCCGCGGCGCCCCGCGAGGACTGGGCCTGCGAGACCGGCCGCCTCGTGCCCGGCGAGGCCCTGCCCGCCCGCCCGCCGCGCGACCTGACGCTGGGGGTCACCGACGGCGCCACCACGGTCTACCTGAACCTGCGCACCGTCGGCGATCGCACCGAGGTCTACGGCACCAGCCGCCTGCCAGAAGCCGAGCGCTGGCTCCAGGCCGCCGCCGAGCTCGACACCCTCGGCGGCACCCCCGATGCCGCCGCCACCCTCCGCGCCCGGATGGGCCCAGGTCTGAAGGCTCGCTGATGTCTCCCCACGCCCACCTCGCCCCCTACGCGCTGATCGCCGCCCTCTGCTCGCTGGTGCCGCTGCCCTTCTTGGACGACATCGCCCGACGGCAGGTGATGCGCGCCGCCTACGCCAGCATCGCCCACGAGCTCGGCCAGCCCCAGCCCGAGGCGGCCCTGGTGGCGCTCACCCGGAGCAAGCGCAGCCTGCTGGTGGGCTGCTTCTTGGGCATCTTGTGGTGGCCGATCCGCAAGCTCTTTCGCACGGTGGTCTTCTTCCTGGCGGCCAAAGACTTCGTCGATCAGGCGGGCGAGGCCGCGGTTCGAGGCCTGCTGGTTCACCGGGCCTTGGAGCGCCAGCTCCTGCCGAACCACGCCGAGTCGGTGCGCGAGGCCATCGACGCCGCCTGGGAGAAAGCCGGCAAGAGCGCCGCCCTGCGCGCCTACCGCCGGCCGGCCAGCGCCCCGCCCGAGGCGCCCTTCCTGGTCTCTCTCACGCACCGCCTCGCCGATGGCGCCGATCACGCCAGCGTCCACGAGGCCTTCGAGCGGGAGCTGAGCCGGCGCATCACCGGGCCCGCCCCATGAGGAGCCTCCGCCGGGTGCCGGCCACCGCGCTGGAGAGCGGCGCCCCCGACGCCGACGCCGATCTGCAGCTCCGCTGGCTGGGCGTGGCTGGATTTGTGCTGGAGGCCGCCCAGCACACGATCGTCATCGACCCCTACCTGAGCCGGCCGGGGCTGCTGCAGACCGGGCTCCAGCGCCTCCGGGTGAACGAGGCCTTGCTGGCCGCCGAGCTGCCGCGGGCCAACGACGTGCTCGTCGGTCATGCGCACTATGACCACATCCTCGACGCCCCGGCCCTCTGTCTGCGCACCGGGGCGCGGCTGATCGGCTCGCCGGCCGTGGGGCAGGTGGGGCGGGCCGCCGGGCTGCCCGAGGCCCAGATCCGCGTCACCCACGGCCGCGAGGAGATCGAGAGCGGCCCCGGGCGCCTGCGCGGCCTGCCCAGCCGCCATGGCCGCGTCTACTTCGGCCGGGTGCCCCTCCCCGGCGACATCACCGCCCCGCCGCCTTGGCCGCCGCGCTTCACCGACCTGCGCCATGGCCTCGTCCTGAACTGGTGGGTGGAGTTGGGCGGCCTGCGGGTGGTTCACATCGACAGCGCCGAATTCCTCAACGAGGAGCTGGCGGCGGTGCAGGCCGATGTGCTCTGTCTGTGCGCAATTGGCTACCGATCGCGACCGAACTACGTCGCAGACGCCCTGCGCATCCTGCGGCCCCGCCTCGTGATCCCCTGCCACTGGGACTGGTTCTTCTCGCCCTTTGGCGCGCCGCCCCGGGTGCTGCCGGGCCTCGATCTGGGCGCCTTCTGCGCCGAGATCCGCGCCCATGGCGTAGAAGCGCGCCTGCTGCCCGTGAACGGGCGTCTTGGGCTGCGCGCGCCCTAGAGCAGCGAGCGGCCGTCGATGACCTCGACCTTCATCATGTTGGTGGCCCCGCGCATCGGCGCCCGGCCGGCGAGGATCACGACCTCATCGCCCTCCTTGAGGTAGCCGGCCATGAGGAGGGCCCGCTCGCCCGCCGCGATCAGGTCGTCGGTGCGCTCGATCAGGGGGATCATCACGGCCTGCACCCCCCAGACCAGGCTCAACCGATCACAGACGGTCTGGCTGTGGGTGATGGCGAAGACCCCGGCCGGCGGCCGGCTCTTGCTGGCCCGGATCGCGGTGGCCCCCGACCAGGTGAAGACCACCAGGGGCTTTTTGTTTTCCCGCACCGCGTAGCAGGCTGAACGCATCACGATCCCCTCGGCGGTGGTGGAGGGGGGCAGCGCGGTGAGCTCGGGCGGCCGGTACCACCGGCTGTTCTCCACCTCGCGGGCAATGCGGTCCATCGCCAGCACCGACTCCACCGGCCACTGGCCACTGGCCGTCTCGCCGGAGAGCATGACCGCATCGGTGCCATCGAGGATCGCGTTGGCCACGTCGGTGATCTCGGCGCGGGTGGGGCGCGGGTTGCGCTCCATGCTGTCGAGCATCTGGGTGGCGGTGATCACCAGCTTGCCCGTGCGGTTGGCGGCGGCGATGAGCTCTTTTTGGGCCACCGGCACCTGCTCAAAGGGTATCTCCACCCCCAGGTCGCCGCGGGCCACCATCAGGCCCGCCACCTCTTCGAGGATGCTGGCGATGTTGGCCACGCCCTGGGGCTTTTCGATCTTGGCGATGATCGGCACGTCGGGCTGGCCCAGGAGGGAGAGGTGATCCTTGAGCACCCGCACATCGTCGACCGAGCGCACGAAGCTGAGCGCGACATAGTCGACGCCGGCCATCACGCCGGCCGCCAGATCGCCGATGTCCTTGTCGGTGAGCGAGGGGGCCCGCACCTGGGTCTCGGGCACGTTGATGCCCTTGTTGGAGCCGAGCGCGCCGCCGACGTCGATGCGCACGTCGACCTCGGCGGGCTGGCCGGGGACGAAGCGCACGGCCTCCACGATGCCGGAGAGCGCGCCGTCGGCGAAGAGCACGGGCTCGCCCACCTTGACGTCTTCGGCCATCTGGGGCCAGGTGGTGCCAACCCGGGTGCCGTGGGCGATCAGATCCGAATCCATCACGATCGTCAGCAGTGAGCCTTTGTTGAGCAGCACCGGCGCCGGGGTCTTGCCGGTGCGGATCTTGGGACCCTGGAGATCGAGGAGGATCGCGACGTTGCGCCCCACTTCGACGGCCATGCGGCGGATACGGGCGACATCGGCGCGGATGGCGTCGTGGGAGGCGTGCGAGCAGTTCACGCGACAGACATCCACGCCGGCCTTGAGCAGGGCCCGCAGCACGGCGGGATCACGGCTGACGGGGCCGATGGTGGCGACGATGCGGGTGCGGCGGGGCGGCAGGCTGGTGTGATGCATGGCGCCTCGGTAACCGCTTTCGGGCGGTTCCACAGCGGGCGACGGCCCAACCATCGGGATCTCCGCATGGGCGAAAAGATCGAGGGCGCCGCGCTGTGCGGATCCTCGAACCGTGGAACGTGCATGTTTCCACGAATGATTGACACGTCAATGGGCGCGGGGCATAGTGCCCTTGGGCCTTGGAGGGCCCACGACGTGGACCGGCTCTCTCTCGCCTTCTGTCGCCGCTCCCTGGCCTTCGGGTCCTCGGGTAGCCGGCGCGTCCCGACGGGGATGGAAACGGGGGCGCTTCGGGAGCTTGGGGCCACGACGACACGGGGAGCAGGGACCGCCTGGGGCCGTTCACCCCTTGCTCGGTCAAGCAGATCGACCCCCGCCAGCTGAACAGGGAGTGAGTCATGTCGGTTTCAGCGACCCGGAGCCGCGAGCGTGTGGCCCGAAACTTCATCAAGTCCTACGGGCGTACCCGCTTTCGGCGGCTGCTCGAGGCCCTGGCCAACGGAGAGAGCGGCCAGGCGGTGGCGAATGAGTTTGGTGTGAGCCGTGAGCGCGTGCGCCAGTGGAAGAACACCTTTGGTGAGGTCATCACCCACTACCGGGTCTTTCCCGAGGTCGACCGCATCCTGCGCGAACGCCGGATGGCCTGAAGGCGGGAGCCCCCGTGTCTGATCGCGAGCGTCGACTGACCCTCATTCGGCGCTTCCTCGCCGAAGAGGCGGTGGAGAGCCAGGAGCACCTCGCCGAGCTGCTTGCGGGCGAAGGCATTCGCTCAACCCAGGCCACGCTCTCCCGCGATCTGCGCGATCTCGGCGTGATCCGGGCCTCGGGGCCCAATGGCGTTCGCTACACCCTCGACCCGCGGGTGAAGTACCGCACCGCCCTGCGCCGGGTGGTCAGCATGGAGATTCAGCGGGTGCGCACCAACGGCCAGCTCGTCGTGGTTCGCACCCTGGCCGGTCGGGCCGAGGGGGTGGCCAGCTTCCTCGACGCGGCCGAGAACCCCGACATCCTCGGCACCGTCGCCGGCGACGACACGATCCTGGTGGTGCCCACCGATCCGAGCCGCTGCAACGAGCTGGCCGCCGCGATCGAGGCCCTGATGGACGGCGAGGAGCCCTGATGCGGCCTGTCCAGGGCGCGCCCCTCGGGGCCGGCCTGCTCACGCTGATCGCCAGCGTGGCCCTCACCTGGCCCTGGCTGCCCCAGGCGGCCAGCGCCCATGTGCCCTCGGCCTTTGGCGACAGCCACGCCTGGGTGCTGGAGCAGCTCCTGACTACCGGCGGCGCCCTCGATCGGCTCTGCGAAGCGGGCTTTCCCGTCGAGCGCAGCGCGCGGGCGATCGCGATGGCGCCCTTGCTGATGTACGCGCCGCTCCGCCTCGTCGCGGAGCCCCTGGTGGCGGCGGCCCTCGTGCAGCTCCTCGCGCTGCCCCTCTCGGCGGCCCTGGCCACGGCACTGGTGCGGCGCGCCACCGATGCGCCGGCCCCCCTGGCGGCCTTGCTGGGCGCCTGCTGGGCGCTCTGCCCGACCCTCCTCGGGGCCTTCGCCAGCCTGGAGCTGAGCAACACGGCGGCCTGGGCCCTGCCGGCCTTCCTGCTGGCCCTGGGAGAGACGCGCCGGGGCCGCGCCTGGGTGCTCCTGCCAGCGGTGATCGCGGCGCTGACGGCCTTCACGAGCCCCTACTACGGCCTCGCCCTGCCCCTGCTGGGGCTGGGGTGGGCGGCCTTCGCCCTGCGAGATGGCTGGCGGCTGCCCTCGGTGGGGCTGCGCCTGGGCCTCGTGGCCCTCGCCCTGCTGCCGGCCCGGGCCTTCTACGATCCCGGTCAGAGCAGCGGGGCCGGCGACAGCCTCTTCTGGCCGGCCCAGCGGGCGGCCTTGGCGCCCGGGCCGCTGCCGCAACCGGCGCCGGTGGCCACCCTCGATGGCCTGCTCTGGTCGGCCCCCGAGGCGGTGGGCAGCCCCTACGAGGTGCAGCACGTCGCCTGGGTCGGGCCGGTGCTGGTGACCCTGGGCCTCTGGGGCCTGCTTGGGGGGGCCGGCAAGGGCAGGCGCCTCGGCCTCAGCCTGACCTTGGGCGGGCTGGCGCTCAGCCTGGGGCCGGCCCTCGCGGTGGGCGATCGCTACCTCTCGGTGGCGGGGGGCCTGATCCCCGGGCCGGTCTGGCTGTTGGAGGCGGCGGGCTACCCCACAGCGCTGGGCGGGCTCTACTACCGCTACGTCGTGGTGCTGGTTCTTGGGCTCGTCCTTGGTGTGGCCCGACTCGGGGCGCGCTACCCCTTCGCCCAGCCGCTCCTGGCGCTTGGGCTCCTCGTGGGGGTGGCCGACGGGCTGCGGCGGGTGGGTCCCGGCTGGCCGCTCGCCGTGGAGGCCCTGCCGGTGGGTGCCTTGGCCGCCTTGCCGCCCGGGGAGGGGGCGATCCTGGAGCTGCCGCTGCCAGGGCCCACCGACGGCCACTTCGGCCAGGCTGGGCTGCTGCGGTCCCTCTTGCTCGATCGCCCGACGACGGCGCTGCCGCGGGCCTTCTTGGAGGGGCACCCGGCGC
>JBEIQK010000590.1:0-4209 GCA_040376505.1 Alphaproteobacteria bacterium
CAGCGCGCGCAGGGCCAGGGCGGCGGCGGTCTCCAAGGAGAAGGTGGCCAGCGGCAGCGGGTGGAGCCCCTGATCGGTCGAGACGGCGAGGCGGGGCTCCAGGTGAACCGCACGCAGCGCGTCGAGGGCGACGATCAGGCGCTTGCCGGGCGCCTCGTAGCGAAGCTCCCCGTCGGCGATGCACAGGCGAGGGGCGAGCTGGCGGAGGTGAAGGAGCCACAGGAGGTGCAGCGGCGCCACCAGGAGGAGGCCGATGAGCCCGGCGCGGGCGTCTTCGAAGTGGTAGGTCGCCGCCGCGAGGAGGTCGATGCCCAGCAGGGCGAGGCCGATGACCCGGCGCGCCGTTCGGCGCTGCGCGAGCGGAGTCTGGAAGACGATCGGCGTCACGATGGCTCCGCGGCGGCCCAAACACAAACAGCCTGGATGCACGAAGCATCCAGGCTGAAGTGGCGCGCCCAGGAGGAGTTGAACCCCCAACCTTCGGATCCGTAGTCCGACGCTCTATCCAATTGAGCTATAGGCGCAGCGTTTGAGAAAAAAAGCGGAGACGGAGGGATTTGAACCCTCGGTAGAATTTTGGTCCTACACTCGCTTAGCAAGCGAGCACCTTCGGCCACTCGGTCACGTCTCCAGGAGGACATTCACACAGAGGCGGGAGCGGAGGCGGTGGGATTCGAACCCACGGTCCCTTGCGGGACGCCGGTTTTCAAGACCGGTGCCTTCAACCACTCGGCCACACCTCCGCAGGCAGCGCGGGCGCAGGGCCACGCGGCTGGGAAAGGCTGAACGCTGGTGAGAACAGCGATGAAGCTCTTCAGCGATTGGGAAAGATCAGCGGCCCGCTGGCCACATTCGGGGCAGGCTCCGCAGGGGAGCCCGCCGCAACGCTCGCCTGTTTAATGGGCTCCTCTGCCAGACGCAAGTCTGAATTGTTCGACCAGCCGGCCCACCAGGCGACGAAGGCCTCGGCGATCCGCTCTGAGACGAGCTCCATCGGGGGGCAGGGGCTGAGGTGGTCGGCGAGGCGCGTGATCAGGGCGGCGTCGAGGCCGCAGGGGTGGATGCGCCGGAAGTAGGCCAGATCGGTGGTGAGGTTGAGGGCGAAGCCATGCCAGATCACCCAACGCCGGGCGGCGATGCCGATGGAGGCCACCTTCTGGCCGCCCAGCCACACGCCGGTGTTGCGGGCGTCGCGGCCGGCCTCCAGGCCAAATCCGGCGAGGACCTCGATCAGCACGCTCTCCAGGCCGCGAAGAAAGCCGCGGAGGTCTTGCCGACCGGGGGGCAGCCCGACGACGGGGTAGCCGACTAGCTGGCCGGGGCCGTGGAAGGTGACGTCGCCGCCTCGCTCCACCTCGACGATGGGGGTGTCGCCGGGGTCGATGAGGTTGCCCCGCGCGCCGCGCGCCCGCCCCAGGGTGTAGACGGGATCGTGCTCACAGAGGAGCAACACGTCGGGCCCGCCGTCGAGGCGCTGGGCCAGGGCCTCGGCCATCCGGGCGTGGGCCGCCGGGTAGGCGATGCGGCCGAGCCAGCGGACCTCCAGGCTCATTCGCCGGCGCGCTCGGCCAGCAGGGCCTCTACCTCGGCGATGACGCGGGCAAAGACCTCGTCCATGCTGCCGCTGGCGTCGATGCGGGCGATGCGCTCGCCCTGGGCGCGGCAGGTGACCACCACCGCGGCGTAGGCGTCGGTGATGGCGCGCAGGCGGTCAAGGGCCTCAAAGCGCTCGGGCGCCCCGCCGCGGGCGGTGACCCGCTGCAAACAGACCTCTGTCTCGAGTTCGAGGAAGAGGGTCAGATCGGGCCGCAGGAAGGGAGCGTTGAGCTCCGCCACCGCCGAGAGGCCGATGGCCAGCGACTGGTAGGCGAGGCTGGAGTGGTAGTACCGGTCGGAGACGACGATGGCGCCGCGCTGCAAGGCCGGGATGACCTCGCGGTCGAGGTGATCCTGCCGATCGGCGGCGAAGAGGTAGGGCAGCACCGCGTCGCCGAGGCGCGAGGCGGGGTCGGCGGGGTTGAGCACCTGCCGCAGGAAGCGCCCGACCGGCCCGGTGGAGGGCTCGGCGGTGAGGTGCACGTCGTGGCCGCGCTCGACGAGGTGTTGGGTGAGCCGACGGGCCTGGGTGGTGCCACCCGAGCCGTCGATGCCTTCGAGGACGAGGAAGAGAGGCCGCATCGGCCCCGGCTAACCCGCGGGGCGCGGTCTGACCCGCTCTTGACCGCAGAGGCCGCGGGCGTGGGGTACGGAGGGCCCCACGGAGCCCACATGCCCAGACCGTCCGCCCTTCTTGCCCTTGCCCTCCTCGGCTTGTCTCCCCTCGCCCGCGCCGAGACGCCGGTGCCGGGGCCCCGGGTGGTGGTCGATCCCGAGAGCCGAGACGCGCTGCTCGCCGCCTTCAACGCGCACTTCTTCCCCGAACGCCTGGGCCCCGACGCCGAGCTGCACGCCGCCCACCGCCACGAAGAGGGCGTGACCTGCCTCACCGGCCTCGTGGCCAACCTCAAGGCGCACTGGCACCTCTTCACGGCCGAAGAGCGCGCCGAGATGACCCGGATGCTGGCCCCCTGGAAGGCCGATCTGCTCGATCCCCGCGTGCCCAACCGCCCCGATGGCACGCCGCCGCCGCCCGAAGCGCCTTGCTTTGGCTACACCTACGAGAACAATCTCGACTCCGAGCACTTCTCGATCTCCTGGAAGACCGGCACGCTCACCGAGACCCAGGTTGAGAACTTCATGAACTCCCTGGAGGACTCCTGGACCCGCGAGGTCGATGAGCTCGGCTGGCGCGAGCCGGCGGGGGTCAACCGCGAGCCGATGATGATCGTGGTCGAGGAGGGCGGCTACGCCGGCGCCTACACCACCATCGATCGCTGCCCCGATGGGCGCTACGTGCCCTACATCGTGGCCTACGAGGGCAGCTTCTTCGACGGCTCCTGGTACAAGATCATGGCCTGCCATGAGTTCAACCACGCCAGCCAGTACTCCTACGGCATGGGCCATGAGTTCTGGTGGTGGGAGGCCACGGCCACCTACATCGAAGAGCAGGTCTACCCATCGGTCAACGACTGGGCCAACATGATCTACAGTTACAGCACCCGCCCCGACCTGGGCATGAACAGCTTCGACGTGCGCAGCAACACCGACGCCCTGTTCTGGCACACCTACGGCATGGGCATCTGGGCCTTCTACCTGGACCAGCACGTCGGCGGCCACGAGCTGGTGCAGGACACCTGGGACTACGCGCGCAGCCACGGCGGCGCCTACGATCTGTGGATGCCCGACGTGATCGATGAGCTCGACCTGAGCTTCGATGAGGTCTACCTCGGCTTCATCACCACCAACGCCGTCGTCGACTACGACGAGCGCAACCTCATCCAAGAGCCCTCCGACATCACGGTGACGGAGCTGCCGGCCGAGGGGGGGCCCAAGAACAACCGGGCGCCCCAGAGCCTCGGCCAGAACTTCATCCGCTTCGACGCCGACCTGGGCGGCGAGGGCAAGGTGCTGGAGGTCGCCTTCGACGGCGACGACGCGCCGCACTGGTACGCCGCCATCGTGCGCGGCACCCGCACGGTGGAGGAGGTGATCTCCTTCACCTTGGACGACGCCAAGGCCGGCGTGGTCACCGTGCCCTTCGACGGATCGAGCGATCTGGTGCTGGTGGTCTCGCCCAAAGACGACGAGGCCCAGGGCTACCGCTACCGCTGGGACACCGATGAGGGCTTCCAGTACACCTACACGGCCCGCTACTACGTCGAAGAGGACACCACCCCCGACGACACCGGCGAAGAGGAGGGCGCCCCGGTCGATGCCACCGGCGGCGACGAGAGCAAGGCGGCCTGCGGCTGCGCCAGCTCAGGCCCCCAGGCGGGCCTCGGCCTGCTGCTGGGCGCGCTGGCCCTGGCCGCGGGGCGCCGCCGGCGCTGAGCGGGGGCCCTGGGCGGCGGCCATCGCGGCTTCGGCCTCGCGCAGGGCGGCGTGGAGCTCGGGCAGGGCGAAGCTGCGCTCTCCGATGCGCACCCGGGCCACCAGCGCGCTGCCCGACATCGTAGCGGCCATCGCCTCGTCGAGGGCGCCCTGGTAGCGCCGCAGATCGGCCCGCCCTTCGGCCAAAGCGAGGCGCTCGGACTCGCTGCGGGGGCGGTCGGGCAGGCTGGCGGCGAAGTCCCGCAGGCTCTCGGGCGTGACGAGGCCCAACTCCTCGCG
>JBEIQK010001124.1:0-1608 GCA_040376505.1 Alphaproteobacteria bacterium
CCTCAATCGCGGCGAGGCGGGCCTCGGCCTCCGACAGCTCGATCTGCCGCGCGCTGGGGTCGAGCAGGGCCAGCACCTCTCCTTTGTGGACCCGGGCGCCGGCCCCCACCCGCACGCCTGACACCAGGCCCGTCACGGTGACCTCGACGGCATGGGCCTCTTCGGCGGCCTCGACCCGGGCGAGGCGGCTGGGCAGCGACTGGGCCAGCTCGCCGCCGAAGCCCCACACCAGCCACAGACCCACCGCCGCCGCCCCCGTGAGCAGGCTCAGTCGGCTGCCGGCCCCGTCGTCGAGGGAGAGCTGGCGCAGCGTGTGGCGAAAAGGCGTAAACATGCGGATCTCACCCCGCCCGTATAGGCCGCCCCCCGCCGCCCCGCCTCCTTCGGAGATCCTGCGTCGTTGGGCGAAGGGGCCCTAAAAGCCGGCCTGGCCGCGCAGGAAGAGGCCACGGGTGGGGGTGTCGACCGCCTCCAGCGTGGTTTGCTCGAAGGTCGCAGCCAGGGAGACGCGGTCGACGAAGTCGTGGCTGGCGCCCACGATCACCTTGGTGGTGGCGTCGTCATCGGCGTCGATGTCGGGATCGAAGTGGTCGTAGCGCACGATCAGGTGACCGTACTTGGGCATGCCCGGCAGGATCGACACCGAGTAGCCGCTGGCCGTCACGTCGTTCTCATTGTCCTTGCGGCCCAGGTACTCGCCCCACAGCGTCACTTTGGGGATGCGGTAGCCGGCGGCGCCGATGTAGGTCAGCACCGACTCCTGGTCGTAGGTGTTGGCCTGGCTGACGAAGGCGGTGAGGGGCAGGCGGGCCTTGCCCTTCTTCGGCGCCATCGGGTCGATCGACAGTCGGCCCTGCAGGGTCTTGCCCGAGTCGAGCTCGGGGGCCCGAAAGCCCTCGCCGTTCACCAAGGCGGCGTGCCAGTTGATGAGGCCAGCCTTGTGGGTGCCCTGGGCGCTGGCGCCCAGATCGGCGGTGTAGAGCGCTCCCACGGAGTCGGCGAAGGACTTCGCGACGAAGCGGTGCTCCCAGAACTCGTCGTAGTAGCCGGTGTAGGGCGTGTCGATCAGGCCGAAGCGGCCGCGCACCTGCTCCTTCTTGGGGCTGTACTCCATGAAGGCGTGCTTCACGAAGACAACGTGGCCCGCGCCGGTGTCGATGGCGTCGAGGGTCAGCCGGCTGGCGAAGCCCTGGCCCAGGCGGGCCCGCGCGATCAGGTAGGCGCGGTCGAGCTTGAAGGCGCTGATGTGCATGTCTTCGCAGGGCCCATTGACCTCGGCGCAGACATCGGTGAGATCGTAGCCGTAGCTGGCGAAGAGCGTGCCGCCGACCTCGACGCGGGGGAGCCTCTCCTCGTCGGCGAGGGCCGGGCCAGCGGCGAGGGCCGAGAGGAAGATGAGGGATCGCGAGATTCTCATGTCGATATTTTCTCCGCCTCCCCACCTACTGCGTGCGGCCCGCCGAATGCACTTTTGGATGGCACAGGCATGACAATTGGATGACAAGGGCAGACCCCTGTGGAGAGCCGACGTGGACCTCGACGCGATCCCCCTCGATGTGCTCCTCGCCCTGCAAGAGGCGATGACCGACCCCACCCGCGCCGGCGCCG
>JBEIQK010000035.1:0-16875 GCA_040376505.1 Alphaproteobacteria bacterium
CACCATCGCCACCTTCGGAGACCTGCGTGGCGACGCGCTCCCCTTGCCGGCTGGACTGGGCTGGGTGGCCCAGCGCGAGGCCCTCGCCGAGCCGCGCGCCCGGCTGCTGTTGACCGACGCGGTGCTCCAGCGGGTCGACCGGGTGCTGGACGATCGCGAGCGCTCCAAGGCGGCCCTCTCGGCGGCGATCGGCGACCTGTCGATGCTGCTGGGTGCCTGGCTGCCGAAGGGGTCGGCGGGGCCTGCGTTACCGCCCATCGCGCGGCGGGTGGTCGAGCGCACCCTGCACCCGGCCTTCGCCGGTCGGCCCCACTTCGAGGCCTTGGGCCTGCCAGCCGGCGTGCCTGGGCGCCGCCGCTGGCTGGGGCTGCCGGGCCTCGCCGAGGGCGCCGACGGGCCCCTGCGCGAGGTCCTGGCCTGGGAGGAGGCCGTGGACGAGACGCCGCCGGTCGCCCGCGCGACGCTGCCCGAGGTGCGGGAGGCGCTGCGTCATTGTCCACCTTCGCAGCGTCAGTCCTGGGCCCGGGCGCACCTCAGTCGCCGCAGCCGCTGGCCGGGCGCCACGCGGGCCCCCAATCAGGAGGCGGCGCTGCTGGCCCTCGAGCAGCTGGAGGACGCCGAGGTGGAGGGCGTCTGGCTCTCGGATCGCGAGGCGGTCCTCGCGGCGCTCACCGGCGAGGGGCCGGAGGTCCTCGCCTTGTTGGGTCGGCTCCCCAAGCCCCGCCGGATCGACGCCTGGCGTCAGGCCGCGGAGGTCGCGCCGAACCCCGTCGTCAACCTGCGCAAGGCCCTGGCCCTGGCGCCGGCCTGCCCCTTCCCCGAGGTCGCCCAGGAGCTGCTCGCCGGGAGCTTTCGCCTGCCCGGTGGCCCCGGCGCCGCGCCCCTCGACGCACTGTGGACCGTGCTCGACAGGCTCGGCGAAGCCGGCCTCGCGGCGCGCGCCGGGCTCACAGCCCTCAGCCGCCGGTGAGTGGGTGGCAGCCTCAAAGGCCCGCCGCACCCTCACCGCAGCACAAAGAGCGCCACACCCCCCCTCCACCCCCACCGGCGCCCCCAAGGCCCCCTCCAGGATCGCCCGCGCCCGCGCCGCCTCCGCCGCCGTCAGGTGCGCCTCGTGCAGGGCCACCCCCACAAAGCCCCAGGCCCGGAGGCGCGGCCCCTGCACGCCCACCCGCCGCAGGCGCGCCCCCGGCACATCGCGGTTGCGCGCCCGACCCTGCGCGTCATCCAGCGCTGCAAAGAGCGAGGCCACCAGCTCATCTTCGCGCAGCCGGTCGGGCAAAAAGACATTGACCCCATAGGGGATCGGCCGCCCATGCCCGGCCTGGGCCAGCTGGTACTGCCGGTTGGCGGTCGAGGCGTCGGGCGGCCAGTCCAAGAGGTGCCCCGGCGGCAAGGCCTCCAGCCCCGCCACCACCGGGATGCGCGTGGTCGCCACCGGCCAGGGCGCCGGGCTCGCCAGCACCGTCTCGGCCAGCATCGCCGTCAAGGCCGCCGCGAGGCCCCAGCCCGGCGCCCGCCGCAGCCCCGCCGCCGCGAAGAGGGCCAGCAGCGGCAGCAGCGCCGCCACCAGCCGGTAGGGGTGGTGCAGCAGCGAGAAGGGCGATCCCGGCAGGTAGAGCAGGGCCAAGGGCAGCGGAACCAGCCGCGCCCCCGCCACGCAGAGGGCCGGCCCCAAGGCGAGCAGGCCCAGGCCCAGGGTCAGGGGCCCCCAGCGCCGCCGCAGGGTGGGCTCGCGCCAGGCCCCCACGATCGCCAGCCCCAGCAGCACCGCCCCCAGGTAGTGCACCTGCAAAATGCCCGGGTTGCCCAGGGCCGGCGTGTCGGGAAAGTAGTGGGCGCCGGGCCGCACGAAGCCGAGCAGGTCGACCATCGGTGCGGTGGCCTGCCGCCAGCCCGGCGCGTTCCCCGCGTGCACCGCGCCCCCCGCACCCAAGGAGCCCAGCAGCGCCCAGGCCCAGGGGGTGGCCACCAGCCCGCCCAGCAGCCCGGCCCCGAGGAGCGCCCGCAGCCGCCGCCCAAGGCCGGGGCCCGGCAGGGCGCAGAGGCCCACCAGCCCGACAAAGAGCCCGTGGTAGGCCGCCTGCACAAAGGCGAGGCCGCCGAGCAGCCCCGCCGCCGCCACCCAGCGCGGCCCGCCCGGCCGCCCCTGCGGGTCCAATTCCAGCGCCCGCAGCAGGGCCCCGATCGCCGCGATCAGCGAGGCGACACCGACATACTCGGCGAGCCCCCCATGCAGCAGACCGAGCAGGTAGGGGCTCGTGGCCAGGGCGATCCCCACCACCAGCCCGGCCCGCCGAGAGGCCAGCAGGTGGGCCCCCAGGCCGAAGCCCACGAGGCCTGTGGCCGCGATCTGCAGCAGCAGCGCCCCATTCCAGGCCGCCGCCACTCCGAGGGGCCGCAGGGCCGTCACCAGCAGGGCGCCGACTGGATCGGGGTAGACCAGCGGCACCACATCGGGGACATGGCTTCGGCGCGTCTGGTCCGGCCACTCCCCAGCGAGCAGGGCGTCGCCCACCTCCAGGGCCCCCTGCAGGTGATCGGCCAGATCGCCGGTTGGATGCCCCAGAACCACGCCCGGCCCCTCTCCCAAGAGGGGCGCCGCCACGAAGAGCACGGGCAGCGCCGCGCAGCAGAGGGCAGCGATGGGCAGGGCGCGCATCGGCCCATCATCCCACGAAGGAGCGGCCTTGCGGGTTGACATTGGGGTGCGTGTCATGCCTTCATGCGGTGCCTGTCCAAATGGGCGGCACCTGGGTAAGTGCGCCCGTCCTCGGCCCCAGGATCTTGTTTTGGGAAGGCTCATGCGACCCCGATCCCTCACCCTCCTCCCCCTGATCGCGCTCGGCGCCAGCCTCACCGGCTGCACCGCCATCAAGAGCACGGTCCACCTCGCCCAGGGCGAGCAGGCGCTCTACGACGCCCGCGCCGCGGGTGGGCCCGAGTACGCGGTCTACGCCTGGACGATGGCGGAAGAAGCGCAGAAGAAGGCCCGCGAAGAGTGGGGCTACTCCGACTTCGGCGCCGCCGAGTCGCTGTCCCGCACTGCCGCCGAGTGGTCGGCCAAGGCCCGCGATCAGGCCGCCCAGGCCGACAAGGTGAAGAAGGTCGAGGGTGCGGGCGACGCCGCGATCCCCGAGCAGGTCACCCCACCGCCGGTCACCCCCGGCGCCTCCACCAGCACCCCCTGGGGCGCCCCCGGTGAGGAGGCCCGATGATCAGCCGCCCGGTCCTCTTCCTGCTCGCCCTCGCCGCTTCCTGCCAGAAGCCGGGCCCGATGCGCGAGTACCACGCCGAGATCAGCCGCGGCCTCAAGGTCGCGGCGGTCGATGAGTACGCGCTCAAGTGTGCGCCCCGCGAGCTCGCCCTCGCCCAAAGCCACCAGGCCTTCGCCGAGCTGGAGTGGAAGGAGGGCGACAGCCGCCGGGCCGAAGAGCACCTGCTTCTCGCCAAAGAGAACGTCGCCCTCGCCGTCGCCAAGGCCGACGCCTGCCGGCCCCGGGATCGCGACAAAGATGGTGTCACCGACGAGAAAGACAAGTGCCCCGACGAGGCCGAAGACATCAACAACTTCGAAGATGACGACGGCTGCCCCGAGCACGATCGCGATCGCGACGGCATCAAAGACGCCAACGACGCCTGCCCCGATCAGCCCGAAGACAAAGACGGCTACATGGACGCCGACGGCTGTCCCGACCCCGACAACGACAACGACGGCATCGTCGACGTCAAGGACGCCTGCCCCGACAAGGCCGAAGACCGCAACGGCTACCAGGACGAAGACGGCTGCCCCGAGGGCGTGGTGGATCGCGACGGCGACGGCTTCCGCGACGACATGGACAAGTGCCCCGACGAGCCCGAGAACAAGAACGAGTACCTCGACGACGACGGCTGCCCCGATGTGCCGCCCTCCAACGTGCGCATCACCCAGAAGCAGATCCAGATCCTCGAGAAGATCAACTTCGAGACCGGCAAGGCCCGCATCCTGCCCAACAGCTACGGCATCCTCGACTCGGTCGCCCAGGTCCTGCGCGACTACCCGAACATCAAGGTGCGGGTTGAGGGACACACCGACAGCCAGGGCTCCGACGCGGTCAACCTCAAGCTCTCGCAGGCACGCTCGGAGTCCGTGCGCGCCTACCTGATCAACAAGGGGGTCGACCCCGGCCGCCTCGAAGCCCAGGGCCTCGGCGAGACCAAGCCGCTCGACACCAACAACACCAACGCCGGCCGCGCGGTCAACCGCCGCGTGGAGTTCACCATCCTCAGCGGGATGTGAGCGTGGTGGCCACCGCGGGCGCCCTCGCGGCGCTCGTCGGCGGTCGGCTCTGTGGGGTGGCCGAAGACGCGGAGCTGCGCGGCTTCGCCTCGCTCCAGCGCGCCGGGCCCGGTGACATCGCCTTCGCCGAGCGGGTCGCCCCGGCCGACTGCGCCGCCGGGCTCCTGCTCGTGCGGCAGGCCCTCGCCGGCCGCCCCTGTCTCGTGGTCGAGGAGCCGCGCCGGGCCTTCGCCTTGTTGCTGCGCACCTTGATGCCCGAGGAGCCGCGCCCCGGCGTTCACCCCCGCGCCACCGTCGATCCCAGCGCCATCCTCGGAGAGGGCGTGGTGATCGAGGCCGGCTGCGTGGTAGGCGCCGACTGCGTGATCGGCGACCGCAGCGTGCTCTTCGCCAATGTCGTGCTCTACCCCGGCACCATCCTCGGCCCCGACTGCCGCATCCACGCCGGCGCCGTGCTCGGTTGCGAGGGCTTCTCCTTTGTGGCCGGCCCCCAGGGCCCCGAGAAGATGCCTCAGCGCGGCCGGCTCATCCTCGGCGCCCGGGTGGAGGTCGGCGCCAACAGCGCCCTCGACCGCGGTGCCCTCGACGACACGGTGATCGGCGACGACGTGAAGATCGACAAGCTCGTGCTGGTGGGCCACAACGCCCAGCTTGGCCGCGGCGTGATCCTGGCCGGGCAGGTCGGCCTCGCCGGCAGCGTCTCCATCGGCCCCGGCGCGCTCCTGGGCGGGCAGGTCGGCGTGGCCGATCACGCCACCATCGGCGCCGGCGCCCGCATCGGCGCCCAGTCCGGCCTCAGCGGCACGGTGCCCCCCGGCGAGGCCCTGCTCGGCACCCCGGCGATGCCCCTGCGCCTCACCCGCCGCATCTACGCCGCCCTGCGCCACCTGCCCGCCCGGGTGCGCCCCGGGCCAACCTGAGCATGGACCTCGCCACCCGGCTGCGCCTCAAGCGGCGGATCTCCGTCATCGGCGCCGACGACGGGCCCTTTGTGCGCGGCGCCGGGACGCCCGTGCCGCTGTGCGCCACCCTCTGCCGAGACGGCCGGCTGCGCAGCCTCGCCATGTCCACCCTCACCGAGGATGGCTTTGACGCCACCGAGTCCCTGATCGCCCTCACCCAGCGCCGGGCCTTGAAGGGGCAGGCCGCGCTGATCCTCACCGATGGCCTGACGATGGGCGGCCTCAACCCCCTCGACCTGGGCGCCCTGCACGCGGCCAGCGGCCTGCCCTGCATCGCCGCCCTGCGCCGCCCGCCTGACCTCGACGCCTTCTTCGCCCTGGTCGATCGCCTGCCCGAGGCCCCCCGCCGCCGCGCCGCCCTCGGGAGCGCCGGGCCCCTGCGTCAGCGCGACGGCCGGTGCTTTCACGCCGTCGGCCTCGATGAGGGCCTCGCCGCCGAGCTCCTGGGCCAGCTCACCCTGGAGGGCCAGGTGCCCGAGCCCCTGCGCCTCGCCCACCTGATTGTCGGCGCCACCGTGATGGGCGAGCCGGGCAGCCGCGCCTAAGGCGTGTCGTCGCAGAGGTCGCCCAGGCCGTCGCCGTCGCCGTCGGCCTGATCGAGGGACCAGGCCCCGGTGGCGTCGAGGGCCGGCAGCAAGTCGGTGACGGCGCTGCCATCAGCTTCGCGGAGGCGGGCCATCAGCCCCCAGCCGCCGCCCTGGTCGTAGACCTTCATCAGCAGGCGGTTCCAGCCGGCCACCACCGCGACCTCGCCGGTGAACTGGTCGGCGTTGACGCCCTGGCAGCTCGACACATCGATCACCAGCGCGTCGTTCCACCAGGCGAAGGCCCCGTCGTCGGCCCCCACGCTGAGCGTGAGGCTGCGGGCGGTTGCGCTGTAGAGGTAGATTAGGGCGTAGGCCTCGCGGGGGGCGCCCACGCCGCCGTAGTAGGGCAAAAAGTCGAGGAGCCGGCTCGTGGAGAGGATCGGCCGCCAGACCGCGCTGCCGGCCGGGTCGCCCGGCGAGACCTCGACCAGGGGCTCCCCCACGAAGAGGTCGGCCGAGGGGCGGCAGGTGCCGGTGGAGACCCCGCTGGTGAAGGGCCCGGCGATGAGCCAGCTCGTGACGTAGCCCTCGCTGGTCTGGGCCAGGGCCGGGGTGAGGGGGCCATTCGAGACCGTCGGACAGTTGTCGGCCCCATTGTCGACCCCGTCGCCGTCGGCGTCGGTGTCGCAGGAGTCGGGGATGGCGTCGCCGTCGGTGTCGCCCGACGAGGGCCCCTCGGGCAGGCTGGCGCCGTCCACCGCGGCCACGTCGAGGGTATAGCCGCGGGCCTCCACCCCGTTGATCGCCTCGACGCACAGACTCCAGTCGCCGCCCTCCATCCAGCGGGCCCCGAGCTGCTCGGCCGGATCGAGGTGGGCGCAGCCATCGGCCCCCGCGCTCCCCACGGCGAGCAAGGCGCCGGCCGGGTCGTGCAGCGAGAGCAGCAGGCCCGGATCGCAGGGCCCCGCCTCGGTCACCTCGATGGCGCCGCAGGTCTCGACGGGCAGCACGAAGCAGTCGCGATCGCCGGCCGGCAGCGCCCCGTGCAGCCGCGCGCCGCCGGGGCTGGCCTCGGCCGGGCTCTCATTGGGCTCCACCTCCAGGGCGCCCGCCTCGATCTGGCAGGCCGGATCGCAGCCATCGCCGCCCCAGGTCTCGCCGTCGTCGCAGGCCTCGCCGCCGTCGGTGACCCCGTCGCCGCAGGCCGCGGGCAGGCAGCGGGTGCGGCAGGCATCGGCTTCGGTGTCGCTGTTGGCGGCGCCGTCGTCGCAAGCCTCGCCGGGGTCCACCACGCCGTCGCCGCAGGTGGGCAGGGGTGCTGCGCTGTCGGGCGTGCCCGTGTCGGCGGGAAGGTCGGTGGGGCCCTCGCCCTCGTCCGCCTCGCCCTTGGCGCCGCCTTTGGCGCAGCCCAGGGCCAGCGCAGCCAGCAAAGAGAAGGCAGGGGCCGGGCGAGCGAAGGGGGAGGGGGGCATCGCGGAAGTATACACCCGGGCGCCGCTCCGGTAGGCTGGTGGCATGTGGACCCTCCTCCTCGCCCTCTCTGCTGCCCAGGCCGACGACCGCTTCTTCCCCGATGAGGGTGCGGAGATGGTCTCTTTCGGCGCGCTCCTCGCCAGTGGGTCGGTGCAGGGGCGCACCGGCCGGCTGCTCGTCCAGAGCGACGATCCCGCCGCGCTCCTCACCCGGTCTGACGTCGGCCGGATTGAGGTCCGCCCCGGCGGCCTGGTCTGGGTCTGGCCGGCCCGCGGCGTCGACGACCTCACCCTGGCCCGCGCCCTGCACGGCCAGCCCGGCATCGGCTGGGTCAACCCCGACCTGATCCTGCCCACCCAGCCCCACACCCTGCCCGACGACCCCTTTTACCCAGACCAGTGGCACCTCGACAACACTGGCCAGGGCGGGCGCACCCCCGGGGTCGACATCAACGCCCCCCGCGCCTGGGAGCGGGTCACCGGCGCGGGCGTGCTGATCGCGATCATCGACACGGGCATGGTGCTCGATCACCCCGACCTGCGGGTGACCGCCGGCTACGACTACATCGACGATGACGCAGATCCCACGCCCACTTCCGGCGATATGTCGGCCGACCCACACGGCACCTGCGCCGGCGGTGTGGCGGCGGCGGCGGGCAACAACGGCCTGGGCGTGGCGGGGGTGGCCTGGGGCGCCGATCTGTACGCGATCCGCCTGATCGGGGGCGGCGCCTCGCTCTCGTCGATCTACGATGCCTTCATCGAGGCGGTCGACGCCGGCGCCGGTGTCGTGAACAATTCCTGGGGCTGGGGCGACGGCTGCGCCGACATCCGCAACTACGCCACCTTCCGCGACATGTTTGAGTACGCCGAGACAACCGGCCGCGGCGGGCTCGGAACGGTGGTGGTCTTCTCGGCCGGCAACGGCGCCTGCGACATCATCGACGATGGGATGCTCTCGAACGAGAGCCTTGTGGTGGTCTCGGCCATCGAGAGCAATGACCAGCGGGCCTGGTACAGCAGCTATGGCGACTACGTCGACCTCACGGCTCCGTCCACGCTGCTCACCACCGACATGATCACCGATGGCTATGGCTCCTACGCCGATGATCCGGCCTATGTCGACGCCTTTGGCGGCACCAGCGCCAGCGCCCCGGTGGTGAGCGGCGTGGCGGCCTTGCTGATCGAGGCCAACCCGCGCATCACCGCCGCCCAGATCCGGCAGGCCCTCTGCGACACCGCCGTGCGCAATGACATCGAGCATGGCGTCTACGACGAGCAGGGCCACAGCGATCTGTACGGCTGCGGGCGGGTCGACGCCGGAGCCGCCGTCGACGCCGTGTACAATGGCGCCCCCAGCGCGCCGGTGCCCACCCTCGTCGCCCCAGAGGTCGAGCCCGGCCGCGCGATCCTCGCCTGGGAGCCCGCCGCCGACCCCGATGACGATGTGATCGGCTACGAGCTGCGCTACAGCGTGTCGGGCGGCGAGGAGCAGCTCATCTCCACCGCCGCCACCTGGGTCGATCTGGGGCCCCTGCTGGTCCCGGGCGACGTCGTCACCTGGACGGTGCTGGCCCGCGACCCCTGGGGCCCGAGCCCCGAGAGCGCGCCGCTGACCTTCACCGTGCGCGTCGAGCCCGTCGCCACGGAGGACACCGCCAGCGCCCCCGAGCCGCGGCCGATGGACGGGGCGGCGGCCGACGACGAGGAGGGCGAGGCCCCCGAGAAGAGCGGCTGCGCCACGGTCTCCGGCGAGCTGGGGGCCAGCGCCCTGCTGTTCACTTTCGTCGCACTGTCGTTGCGCCGTCGCCGGGATAAAGGCGGGTAGAGCGCTGGTTAGGGCGCACCCATCCGAAGGATGTGCCCATGAAGACCCGCGCTGCCGTCGCCTTCGCCGCTGGAAGGCCCTTGGAGATCGTCGAGCTGGACGTGGAGGGCCCCAAGGCCGGCGAGGTCCTGGTGGAGCTGAAGGCCACCGGCGTCTGCCACACCGACGCCTTCACCCTCTCGGGCGATGATCCCGAAGGGCTCTTTCCCACGGTGCTGGGCCATGAGGGCGCTGGCGTGGTGGTCGAGGTGGGGGCTGGGGTCAGCTCGGTGGCGCCGGGCGACCATGTGATCCCTCTGTACACGCCGGAGTGCCGCACCTGCGAGTACTGCCTGTCGCGCAAGACCAACCTCTGTCAACGCATCCGCTCCACCCAGGGGCGCGGCCTGATGCCCGATGGCACCAGCCGCTTCTCCTACAAGGGGCAGCCGGTCTTTCACTACATGGGCACCAGCACCTTCTCCCAGTACACGGTGCTGCCCGAGATCGCCCTGGCGAAGATCCGCCCCGACGCCCCCTTTGACAAGGTCTGCTATGTCGGCTGCGGCGTCACCACCGGCGTCGGCGCCGCCATCTGGACCGCCAAGGCCGAGCCCGGCGCCCGCTGCGTGGTCTTTGGCCTCGGCGGCATCGGCCTCAACGTCATCCAGGGCCTGCGCATGGCCGGCGCCAGCCAGATCGTCGGCGTCGACCTCAACCCCGACCGCGAGGCCTGGGGCCGGCGCTTTGGCATGACCCACTTCGTCAACCCCAATCAGATCGCGGGCGATCTGGTCGCCCACCTTGTGGCCCTCACCGAGGGCGGGGCCGACTACAGCTTTGAGTGTGTCGGCAACGTCAAGGTCATGCGCACCGCCCTGGAGTGCTGCCACAAGGGCTGGGGCGAGTCGATCATCATCGGGGTGGCCGGCGCGGGCCAGGAGATCAGCACCCGGCCCTTCCAACTCGTCACCGGCCGGGTGTGGAAGGGCTCGGCCTTTGGCGGCGCCCGCGGCCGCACCGACGTGCCCAAGATCGTCGACTGGTACATGAACGGTCGCATTGAGATCGATCCGATGATCACCCACACCCTGCCCCTCGAAGACATCAACCGGGCCTTCGACCTGATGCACCATGGCGAGTCGATCCGCGCGGTGGTGACCTTCTGATGCTCACCCGCACCGCGTCGGCGCGCTGCTTTGGCGGCGAGCAGCTCCAGTTTCAGCACACCTCCGCGATCTGCGGCGGCGTCACGATGACCTTCTCGGTCTTCCTGCCGCCCCAGGCCGCGGCGGGCCCGGTGCCGGTGCTCTGGTGGCTGTCTGGGCTCACCTGCACAGACCAGAACTTCGTCACCAAGGCCGGCGCCCAGCGCGTCGCCGCCGAGTTGGGCATCGCGATCGTGGCCCCCGACACCAGTCCTCGGGGGGCCGAGGTGCCCGGAGACCCCGATGGCGCCTGGGACTTTGGCCTGGGCGCCAGCTACTACGTCGACGCCACCGAGGAGCCCTACCGGCGCCACTACCAGATGGCCCGCTACCTCACCGAAGAGCTGCCCGACGCCCTGGCCGCGCTGCCCCTCGACCTGGGCAGACAGTCGATCAGCGGGCACTCGATGGGGGGCCACGGCGCCCTGGTGCTGGCCCTGCGGGCGCCCACCCGCTACCGCGCGGTCTCGGCATTCGCGCCGATCTGCGCGCTGGCGCGCTGCCCCTGGGGCGAAAAGGCGCTCACCCGCCTGCTCGGCGCCGACCGCGCCGCCTGGATGCGGTGGGACGCCGCGGCGCTGCTCGATGATTGTGCAGCGCCGCCGCCCATCCGGGTCGATCAGGGCAGCGCCGATGGCTTCCTCGCCACGCAGCTCCGGCTGGACCTGCTGCGCGCCGCGGCGGCGAACCCTCGCGCTGCGGTGGAGGTGAACCTCCGCGAGGGCTACGACCACAGCTACTTCTTCGTCGCGACCTTCCTCGAAGCGCACCTGCGCTGGCATGCGGCAGCCCTCCACGGCTGAGGCGGCCGCCGCGCCGTGTTAGGCTCCGGGGCCCTCCACCGGAGCCCCCATGCGCCACTTCCTGATGCTCTCCCTCGGCCTGTCCCTCCTCTCCGCCTGCACCGACACGGGCAAGGAGGACGAGGACGAGGGTGTCGATGAGTCCGACGCCGACACCGACGCGGACGCCGACAGCGATGCCGACGCCGACGCCGACGCCGACGCGGACTCCGACGCCGATGCCGACACCGACTACGAGCCGGTCAACGCCGTTTTGACCCAGGACGACGCCGACCGCCTGCTGGTCGAATTGGGCTACACCACCACCACCACCCTGCGCGGCACGGCCATCGTCGACGTCGAGGCGGGCACCATCGAGGGGGAGGTCACCTACGACACCACCTACGACGGCGCCGTGGAGTGCGATGTCGCCTCGCTCTTCACCGGCAGCACCAACCCCGACTTCACCGGCGCCTGCGCCGACTGTGACTTCGTCTTTGGCATCGACGAGGCGGTGCTGGACATGGGCGCCAGCACCAGCAGCTGCTACGCCAACCCGCAGCTCACCTATGTGGCCGACGAGGTCGTGGTCGATCTCGGCTTCGCCTACCAGGCCGAGTATGTCTACGCGGGCTACTACGGCGACTACGTCTACACCGGCCTCCTGGGCTCGATCTTCACGGTGGACTACTCCGCCTACGGCTACGGGGTCTACGGCCCGTACACGAGCTTCTCGATCTTCACCAGCGAGACCGACCCCGCCTACTCCAGCGGCAGCTCCTCCTTCGACGGCACCACGCTCACCTGGAGCCTCGACGACGAGTACGCCTACTACTACAGCAGCGAGATCTTCTACACCTACTGTGAGTCGAGCTACTATGGCTCGGCCTACACGGCGAGCTACCTCGAAGGCACCAACTACGGCGGCAACGCCTACTACGGCAGCGTCGACTGCGCGAGCGAGCTCACCGACGTCTGGTCGGTCGACGCCACCCTCGGCCAGACCCTGCGGGTCTCGATGGACACGGTCTCGGCCGACACCACCTTCGACGGCCGCCTGATGGTGAACGGTCCCGACACCTGCACGTTGATCTCCGCCGACGACGCCTTCGCCTGCACCTTCGAGCCGGAGGCCTACGCCTGCCCCTCGGCGGTGATCCCCATCGAGGCCGACGGCACCTACGAGGTGGTGGTTTGGGCCTTCGGCTACTGCGCGGGCGAGACGGCCGACTACAAGCTGGAGCTGCGCCTCGACTGATCGCGGGTGCGGGGCTGGGGTTTGGGGCGCCTACCGGCGCTCCTGCCCCTTGGCCTGCGCGGCGGCGGCCTTGGCCTCCTCAAAGGTGGCCATCGCCTCGGCCTCCTTGCCCTGCTTTTTGTAGACATTGGCCAGTAACAGCAGGCAGCCGGGGGACTGAGGCTCCAGGCTGAGGCAGCGGGTGAGGGCCTGGCCGGCCTCGTCGTAGCGCTGCAGGTTGAAGAGGGCCTGGGCCCGGGCGTGGATGTTGAGCGTGTCGCGGGGCTGGAGATGGACGAGGACATCGAGCTGGGCGAGCTGATCGGCGTAGCGGAGCTGGCCGGCGTAGAGCTTGACCAGCTCCTTGCGGGCTGGCACGGCGGGCGGGTACAGGCGCAGCTCTTCGGTGAACAGATCCTCGGCCCGGTCGGCCTCCCCCTGGAGCGCGGCGACGAGGCCCAGGCCGAGGTGGTAGAAGGGCTGGTAGGGCCCGGCGCGCTGGGCCACGCCACTGAGCAGGGCGGCTGAGCGGGTGGACTCGCCGCGCAGGCCGAGCAGCACGGCCTCGATGACGTCGGCGGCGGGCAGGCCGGGGATGCGGCCGGTGGCCTCGATGAGGGCGCTGCGCAGGCGGGCGGTCTCTCCCAACAAAAACAGGGTCTGCAGCCGGCCCGACCAGGCGGTGGCCAGGAAGGGGTCGATCTCCAGGGCCTCGGCGAAGCGCTGCTGGGCATCGGCGAGGTCGCCGCGGGCCAGGGACTGGGCGCCGAGCGCGTTCTTGGTGTTGGCCGAGGGGCGCAGGGCGTCGATGGCCAGCAACTCGGCGCGGGCCTCTTCGTGGCGGCCGGCGCGGCCGAGTACGCTGACGAGCAGGCTGCGGGCCTCGTTGAGGCCGGGCTCCGCGGCGATCAGGGCGCGCAGGGCGGCCTCGGCCTCGGGCAGGGCGCCGGCCTGCAGGGCGCCGCGGGCGGCCTCCATCTGGCGCAGGGCCGGCAGGTGCGAGACGGGGTCGGGCAGGCCCTCGTCAAAGCCCTGGCCGGTGGTGGGGGCGCCGCCGGTCATGTAGCCGAGGGCCTCCAGTTGGGCGATGCGGTCGGGCGACAGGGCGGCGGCCTGGGCGGTGGTGTTGCCAGAACTGGCGTAGCGCGCCCGCAGGCTGGCGCGGGCGGCCTCCACCTCGGCGGGGCGCTGGGATGCGAGGTTCTCGCGCTCCAGGCGGTCGGCGCGCAGGTAGAGCTCGGGCGTGGTGGCGTCAATCACCTTCTGTTCATCGGTGACGGCGGCCCGCAGGGGAGACCAGCCATAGTGGTGCCAGGCGTAGAGGCTCTCCACCACCACCTCGCGGGCGGGCAGGGGGGCGGGCTCGGGGGCGAAGGTGCCGCTCAGATCGATGCCGTCGAAGGTGTCGGGGGGCAGGCCGGCGGCGGCGAGCAGGGTGGGGGCGAGGTCGACCTGGCTGGTGACGGCCGACACGGTGCGGGGGGCGGGCAGCCCGCCGGGCGGCCGGATGATCATCGGGATGTGGGTGGTGGCGTCGTAGATCAACACGCCGTGTAAGGCCTCGCCGTGCGAGCCAAAGCCCTCGCCATGGTCGGCCACGGCGATAATCAGCGTGTTGTCGAGCTCGTTGCGGCTGCGCAGGTGGTTGAACAGTCGGCCCAGCTCCTGATCGATGTAGGAGAGCTCGGCGAGGTAGGGGTCGTCGGGCAGCAGGCGGGCGTGGGCGGGGGGTGCGGTGTAGGGGTGGTGGGCGTCAAAGACGTGGATCCAGGCGAACCAGGGGGGCGCTGTGGGCGCGGGCGGGGCGCTCCAAAAGGAGAGCGCATCGTCGATGACGGCGGTGGCGGGCCGCTCGATGCGCCAGCGGTTGGATTCGTCGGCGCTGCCGGCGCTCATGTCGTCGAAGTAGGCGTCAAAGCCCTGGGCGAAGCCCCAGTGGTGGCTGGTGACCTCGGCGCCGACCGAGGCCATCGTGGCGTAGCCGGCCTCTTTCAGTCGCTCGGCCAGGGTGTGGGCCTCGGGGCCAAGGAAGAAGTCGCCGTTGTCGCGCACGCCGTGGCGCACGGGGTACTGACCGGTGAAGATCGAGGAGTGGGCGGGGATGGTGAGCGGGGTGACGGAGTAGGCGCGATCAAAGCGCACGCCCTCCTGGGCGAGCCAGAGGAGGTTGGGCGTGAGCGAGACGGGATTTCCGTAGGGGGAGAGGGCGTCGACCCGGGTGGTGTCGAGTGTGATGAGCAGGATGTTGGGCCGGCGGGGTGGAGTGACCTCGCAGCCCAGCAGGAGGCTACACAGAGCGAGGGCGCGCATCAGGGGCGGGCCTCGAAGGGGCCGCGCACGAGGGGCTCGCCGTCGCGCACCAGGATGCGGCCATTGGCGATGACAAGGTCGACCTCGAGATCGTGGTTGACGACGAGGAGATCGGCGCGCTTGCCGACGGCGATCTCGCCGCGGTCCTGCATCCGATACAGTCGGGCGACGTTGCGGGTGGTGGCGGCCAGGGCCAGCTCCAGCTCAATGCCGCGGGCGACGGCGCCGCGCAGGGTGGCGAGCAGGCTCATGCTGGTGCCGACGCCCATGCGCAGCAGCACGCCGTCGGCGTCGAATTCCGGCAGGCAGCCGCCGCCGTCGGACGACAGGGTGACGCGGGCGGGGTCGAGGCCGCTCTCGAGGTAGTCCACCAGGGCCTCGACCCCGGAGAGCCCGACGTCATCGGGGTCAAAGGCGGTGATGTCGAGCGTGATGCCGCGGCTGGAGAGGGCCTTGGCCTCGGCCCAGAGGCGGCGGTTGCGGTTGACGTGGGTGGGGTGCAGGACGCGGGCGGGCAGCTCGGTCTCGTCGAGGAGGCGGCGCAGGGGGGCGAGGCCGCGGGGGCCGTCGCCAAGGTGAAAGTGAACGAGACCGGCCTTGCCGGTCATCATGCCGGCGATGTGGGCGTCGGCGGCGATGCGGGCGAGCTCGTCGTGGGTGGGCTGGGTGCTGCGGTGGTCGGAGATGGCCAGCTCGCCGACGGCGATGATGCGGTCGATGTGGACGATGTCGCTGCGCACGCCGCCGGTGAGGGTGAGGGGCGGCACGGGGTAGCCGCCGGTGTAGCAGAAGGTGGACAGTCCGAGGCGCTCCAGGCCGCGGGCGACGGCGAGCAATTCGGCGATCGAGCGGGTGCTGGTGTCGGTGCCGAGCAGGCCGACGCCGGTGGTGACGCCGGCCCGGCTTAGGTCGGTGAGCGAGAGGGGGGGCACCCGCGTCTCGGGGCCGCCTTCGCCGCCGCCGCCGGTGAGGTGGAGGTGGGCGTCGATCAGGCCGGGCAGGAGCAGCTTGCCTTCGAGGTCGATCTCCTCGATGGGCCAGTCGGCCGGGCCGGCGGAGAGGTAGGGCCCGATCGCGGCGATGAGGCCGCCGGCGACGAGCAGATCGCGCTCCCCCTGGGGGGCGGGCGTGTAGAGGTCGGCGTTGCGGAGGAGCAGCATGGCTCCTCTTTGACCCGTGGGGGCCGGGCTGGCCAGTCAGGGGGCGAGGCCGTGGATCCGGAGCCAGGTGGGGCGCAAGGCGGCGACGATGGCCTCGATGGTGGGGTCGGGGTCGAGGAGGTTGCACGGAGGCAGGGCGAATTGCCTTCCGACGGCTTCGGAGAGGAGGTGCCAGTATGTGGAAGCGTCTCCCGAAGCCGCGATGCGCAGTCCGATCACCGGAATGGATTGGCCGCCCCTGAGCTCGCGAAGTCGCTTGAGAACCTCGAGCTGCCCAAGGTCGAGACCGTTCGCGCTTATCCCGCCGGTCCAACAAATTACGAGGACGGTGGCTTCAGCCAGCATGAAGGCGGCGGGCCCGCGGCGGGCGGGCCCCAAAAGACTGACCCACGAGGAGGCTGGGTTGATGGCGCGAATGGCGGCCAGGAGTGGCTCACGCAGGGAGCGGGTGTGGGCGGTGCGCAAGACGGCTTGGCTGGCCTCATCCCAAGCCTCCTCCAGGAGGGGCCCTGGGAAGATCATCTGGCCTTCGGCACCGAGGGGAGCGGCGGTCAGGGTTGGGGTCCGGCCGTTGGCGATGTCGATGAGCGCAGAGGCGAGTGACATGCCGGTGTTTGCCAGACCAGGCCAGGCCTGGCCGGAAGGGGAAGGGCACAGCCCGCGCAGATTGGGATCGAGATGGAGCAAGGTGACCGGCGCCCCACTGCTGTTGCGCTCCAGTCGCATAAGGGCCAGCGCGACGCGGTCGGCGTGTGCGAGTCCGATGGGCTCAAAGACAGCGATGTGGTTCATGACAGGGCCTGGATGAGTTGCGTGGTGGTGAAGCGGTGCGTCACCGGAAACTCGTCGCCCAGGTCATCGGTGAGGATGAGCAGACCGTGCCGCAGGGCGAGTCCAAGCTGAACCCAGTCCAGCGAAGCGGAGATGTGCCCCAGCGCTGCGGGATCGCCGATCAGCAGATCCTTGGCTGCATCGTGAAGTTTCTGCTTGGCTTCCCTCGCTGGCATGGCTTGTTGAAGGCGGGGATCAGTCCAAATCGCGTCTACGGCTTTGTTTCGGAGCACGCTGCTGTCTCGCCACACCTTCGTCGCCTTGGTGCGGTTGTACTGGTCGATCGAGGTGTTGCGAAGG
>JBEIQK010000696.1:0-3550 GCA_040376505.1 Alphaproteobacteria bacterium
CCGGCGTCGGTGCGGCCGCTGGCCCGGGCTCGAATGGGCTCCCCGCCAAAGATTCGCGTGAGCGCGCCCTCCAGGACCGACTGCACCGTGGGGCCCTGGGGCTGGACCTGCCAGCCGAGGAAGCGCTCGCCGCGCCAGGCGAGGTCGAGCCGGTAGCCGCGCCGCTCCACCCTAGTAGTCGAACTTGAGCCCGACCGTGACGGCGTCACCGCTGAAGATGAAGCCGCCGCCCTCTTCTTCGGCCTGGGCCTCGCCGATCGTCTGCTGACGGTACTCGATGGCGAGGTAGCTGTTGCGGATGCCCGAGCGGGCCTCCAGCACGCTGGCCCGGTCGGGATCGAGGACGTCGAGGAGGATCTGGCCGCCGATCAGGTAGTGCCAGCCGTACTTTCCGCCGCTCACGCTCTGGTTGAGGTTGCCGCCGACCTCGCTCGACCAGCGCTCGTTGAAGAACCAGTAGTCGGCGCCCACGCCGACCACCGGCACGATCGGCTGGTTGTGCAGCACGTCGAGGCGCCCGGTCACGCCGGCGGTGAACGGAAAGCAGCCGACCTTGTCGGGCTCAAAGGAGGGCTTGAACTCGGAGTCGAACTGAAAGCCGTGGTTGCGGTAGAGGCCGAGGCCCAGGGTGGGCTCCAGGTACTTGCCGACCTCGGGCACCTTGGGGGCGAACTCGAGCCAGAGCACCTTCTTGTTGGCCTCGCCCAGGGTGGCGTCCATCACCTCATCGGCGAGGTCGAGGCGGCCGAGGCGGATCTGCATGGCGCCGTCGGCGGCCTGGGCCTCCTGGGCGGGGAGCATCAGGCCGGCGCCCAGGGCGACCAGGGGCAGCAGGGCCCGGCGACGGCGGCTGGCGACGAGCAGCGCGCCGGCCCCGGCCAGCAGGGCCGAGAGGGGCGCGGGGGTGCCGCAGAAGCCGCCGTCTTCGCCGACCAGCTCGGAGACGCTGTAGGTCTCGCGGGGGGTCCCAACCTTCACCTTGCTCATCGCACCCTCCTGGCCGCCGGCGTCGATCGCGCGCACAGCGACGTAATACTTGACATTGTTGGTGAGGCCTTCCACGCGGTGCACGAGGTTTTTGTCGGCCTCGACGGTGAGCGTGATCGGCGCCGTGACCCCGGGGACATCGACCGGCGCGGGGCCACACCAGTTGGTGGCCTCGGTGGCGTCGGCGCAGTCGGCGTAGTCGTTGGCCTCAAAGGGGACGGTGGTGACAAAGAGCACCACCGTGGCCACGTCGGCCATGCTGGACGTGTTGACCTTCACCCGCAGCGCGCTGTCGGCGAAGTCCACGTCGAAGCTGGGTCGCTCGGGCGGGTTGTCGATCACGATGGAGACGGAGTCGTGGCCAACCTTGCCGTTGCTGTCGACCACCACCCGCACGAGGTTGCCGCCCTCGCCGAAGCCGGCGCCGATGGTGATCTCGGTGTCGATGGTCTCGCCGGCCTCCATCGTTCCGCTGCCGAGCTCGGCGCCATCGGTGTTGGAGGTGGCGCCGCGCCGCAGGCTCCAGTCGCCCGCCATGTCGGCGGTGAAGCTGATCTGGACGGTGTCGCCCTGCACGGCGAGGGAGGGCACGGCCGGCAGCGTGACCACCCAGGGCCGCTCGGTCAGCACCCAAAGGCCGGCCTGGTCCGACGCGCTGCGCACGCCGGCGAGCAGGTAGCCGGGGATCGTGGCCATCTCGACCACCTCGGCGGCGCCGCTGGCGTCGGGGTAGCCCAGCGTCCAGGACTCGGTGGTGGAGACCGTGCCCGACTCCACCGTGATGGGAAAGGCGGCGAGGCGCTGCTCGTAGGTGTCGGCCAGCACGAGCTCATCGCCGAGCAGGCCGAGCGAGGTGACGTCGCTGTCGCCTGGGCTGAGGCCGAGCGCCGTGAGGTTGGCGGCGGTGGTGATCTCGCCGTCGCCGGCGCTGTAGCGCAGCAGGCCGGAGCCACCGCCGGCCGCGAGGAAGGTGTTGCCGCTCAGGTAGAGCAGGTCGTCAATGGCGGCGCCGCCCACGCTTTGGGAGGAGGTTGACACGCTGCCGGTGGCGGCGTCGATCTTGGCGATCTTGTCGCCCCCCTGGGCGACCACGCCGACGGCGCTGGTGGCCTCGATGTCGGCGAAGCCGCTCTGCCCCACGACGGTGCCGGCGTCGCTGACGAGGGTGCCATCGGTGATGCCGTAGACCATCGCCAGGGGGTTGCCCTCGCCCGCGTCGGGGTCGACCACGGCGAGGAGCTGGTCGCCCACCACCACGAGGCCGCGCACGGCTCCCAGCGCAAAGTCGACGATCTCGCCGCTGTCTTCCCAGCCGCCGCTGCCCCAGCGCAGGATGGCGACGGTGCCGTCGGCGCAGCCCACGTAGAGGTCGCTGTCAGCGGTGAAGGCCAGCCCGCCGCTGCGGGAGCTGGGCCCGGCGGCCCCGCCCTCGCAGGCCACCTGCTCCACGGCGTCCCAGGTGTAGGTGTCGGTCATCGCCACCCTGTCGCCGGCCACGCGGGCGGCGATCCAGCGCCCATCGGCGCTGACGGCGAGATCGGCCACCTCGCCGGCGATGGCCAGCGTGGCAGCGTGCCGGGGCTCGGCCTGGGCGGCGGCGAAGAGCAGGGGCAGGAGGGTCATGACGCCCGACTATGCAAGGGTTGATCCATCCAAGAGCGGCTGGAGACGCAGCGCGCGCCGCGAGGCCGACTGACAGCCTGTCACAGGAGGCCCGCCTGCCATGCCATGTAGGCGGTGAGCGAGGCCACGCCCGCGGCGCCGAAGCGCAGGTTGTCGCCGGCCGCCCAGAGGTAGATGCCGTCGCCCTGCGGATCTTCGCGGAGCCGGCCGACATAGGCCCCGCCGCGGCCCACGAGGCGGCGCGGGCTGGGCACCGGATCGCCCAACTTGACGTGGGTGGAGCCCTCGTAGGCCAGCTTGAGCTCTTCGAGGTTGGGGTTGGGATCGAAGCGCAGGTGCAGGCTGGCGGCCACCCCGGCGAAGAGGGGCGTGAGCACGGCGCTGAGGCCAAAGGTGATCTGGGGGACCTCCAGCAGGGTCGACAGCTCTTCGCGCAGGCGCAGCTCGACGCTGGTCCAGCCCCCGGCGCGGCTCTCACCGACCTGACCCATCAGATCGAAGGCGAGCCCGGCGGGGAAGACCTTGCGGGGGGGCTCGCCGCCGTTGAAGAGGGCCAGGACCTGCTGGGACAGCTCGTCAACGCCGGCCCGCCCGGCCACGCCCGCGCTGAGGAAGACGTCGCCCCGGCAGGCGAGCAGGCCGTGGCTCATCAGGGGGGCCAGCACCGTGGCGATCAGCGCGGCCGGCGCCGACGGGGTGCTGACGAGGCGCCCGTCGGCGATGGCGTCGGCCGGGAAGACCTCGGCCGTCGGACAGGCGAGGGGCGCACGATCGGCGAGGGCGCCGCCGACATCGATCACCAGCGGGCCCCGCGCGGCGATCGCCCCGGCGTGCTTGCGCGTGACCTCGGGCGGGGTGCAAAAGAAGACCAGATCGATGTTCTCGAAGAGCGGGCTCTCGGCGACATCGGGGGGCAGCACATGCAGCGAATGGCTCTTGC
>JBEIQK010000637.1:0-3949 GCA_040376505.1 Alphaproteobacteria bacterium
GCGAGAGGCCCTCACCGCCGCGGCCGCCGCCCAGGCGATGGGCCTCACCGCCCAGGGAGAAAACCCCCTGCCGCTCGGGGTGATGCTCGACGAGAAGGCCCTCATCAACGGCGTTGTCGGCCTGCTGGCCACGGGGGGCTCCACCAACCACGCCCTGCACCTGCCGGCGATCGGTCGGGCGGCCGGGCTGCTCCTCGATTGGGATGACCTCGCCGATCTCTCCGCCGTGGTGCCCCTCCTCGCCCGGGTCTACCCCAATGGCAAGGCCGACATCAACGCCCTGGTGGCCGCCGGGGGCCTCGGCTTCTTGATTGGCGAATTGCTCGACGCCGGGCTGCTTCACGACGATGTGGCCACCATCGCTGGCCCCGGCCTCCAGCGCTACCGGGTGGAGGCCGCCCTGGATGCGGCGGGGCAGCTCACCTGGGCGCCCTCCCCGGCCGCCAGCCGCGACCCGAGCGTGCTCCGCCCGGTCGCCAGCCCCTTTTCGCCCGATGGCGGCATGAAGCGCGTGGTGGGCCCCATCGGCCGGGCCATCGTGAAGACCTCGGCCGTGCCGGCCCTCTCCCGCCGCATCACCGCCCCGGCCCGCGTCTTCTCCAGCCAGGAGGCCGTGATCGAGGCCTTCCGCGCGGGTGAGCTCAACCAGGACACCGTCGTGGTGCTGCGCTTTCAAGGCCCCCGCGCCAACGGCATGCCCGAGCTGCACGGCCTCACCCCCGCCCTCACTCTGCTCCAGGATCGCGGCCACAAGGTCGCCCTCGTCACCGACGGGCGCATGTCGGGGGCCTCGGGCAAGGTGCTGGCCGCCATCCACTGCTCGCCAGAGGCAGCGCTGGGCGGCGGCATCGGGCGCCTCCGCGATGGTGACCTCGTCACGGTCGACGCCGAGGCCGGCCGGCTCGATGTCCTCGTCGACCTGGCGGAGTGGGAGGCCCGCCCGCAGGCCACGGCCGACCTCTCCGCCAACAACCGCGGCGTTGGCCGGGGCCTGCTGCGCCCCCTGCGCGCCCTGCTCCTGCCGGCCGAAGAAGGCGGCGGGCTGCCCTTCTTGGAGCTGACATGACCCTGGTGGAGATCCTCAGCCTTGGCCCGGTGATGCCGGTGCTGGTCATCGAAGACGAGGGCACCGCCGTCGACATCGCCGGCGCCCTCCTCGAAGGGGGGCTCGGCGCCATCGAGATCACCCTGCGCACCCCCGCGGCCCTGCCCGCGGTGCGGCGCGTCGCCGATGAGCTGCCCGCCATGAAGGTGGGCACCGGCACCGTGCTCAACGCCGCCGACCTCCTCCGCAGCGAACAGGCGGGCGCGGCCTTCGCCGTCTCGCCCGGCGCCACCCGGCTCCTGCTCGAAGCGGCCCACCGCGGCGACCTGCCCCTGCTGCCCGGCATGGCCACCCCGAGTGAGGGCATGGCCCTGCTCGATCAGGGCTTCACCCTGGCCAAGCTCTTTCCGGCCACCGTCGTGGGCGGCCTCGCCCTGCTTCAGGCCCTGCAGGGGCCGCTGCCCCAACTCCGCTTCTGCCCCACCGGCGGCATCACCGCGCACAACGCCGCCGACTTCCTCGCCCTGCCCAACGTGGTCTGCGTCGGCGGCTCCTGGGTGGCCCCAAAAGCTGCCCTGGCCGCCCGCGACTGGCCCGCCATCACCCGCCTCGCCGCCGCCGCCGCGGCCCTGAGAGAGCCCCATGTCTGACGAGACCGAGCCGCTGCCCGACATCATGGAGGCCCGCCACTGGCGCAAGGCCGGCTGGATCGCCCGGGTCATCAAGAATGGCGATGACGACGGCTGGGCCGTGGCGATGACCCGTATCGGCGACGAGGCGCCGGCGCTGATCGGCCCCTGGACTATGGGCCGCGACAAGAAGAACCCCAAGCCGCTCGACATCAACGCCTTCAACACCCTGGTGAAGACCGCCAGCGAGGTCATCCGCCGCCACGAGCAGGCCGAGTGGGCGCGGCTGCACAAGGTCTTTCGCTACACCCGCAAGGACGGCACCAATGTGCTGGCAAAGCTCGACGTGGTGCCCGATGAGTTCGACCCCCACGCCATCTTGAAGGTGACCGTGGCCGAGACCGACGAGCTGCTGAGCGATGCCCGGGTGCGGCCGGACTTCAAGCTCAACGCCACCAGCCTGGAGCGCCACCTGCGCGGCGGCGACGACGACTGAGGCGCCTCGGACAGGGCGGTCGGCACATTTTTTCAGGACGCATTCGCATACGACCGGCGCCGACCACCGTTCTGCAAGCCAACGCCACGCCACCTCAGTTCTGAATTTTCAAGGCAAAGGCAAATACTGACTTCTATATCATCATTTTGATTGCAGTCTTCAATCTCATGGGCGGCGTCGATGTTCCTCACCTCTGGCAACGCGTAATCAAGACGCCGAATTCCTGAGAATTCGCACGGAGGGGGGTGCACCTGTAGACCACAGCCACCGGGCCCGGATAGGCGAAACCTCAACAGGAACCACCGTTTTTCAATGCGGAAAATCGCCGCAGCGCAGCGCCGGGACAGCGTCCTCGACGACAACGAGGCGACCAACGAAACCACAAGCCTGGACGGGATGGCCCTGGCGTTTGGTAAACAATGTTGCAGGTCGCTGGCCTTGAAGCCCGCGCAACCCGAGCCCACGTCGCCGCCAGACCCGTCTCCCCTTGTTCCCCCGGGCCCTCCGATTAGACCGTCTCCGCCTATCTTGACGCCGGCCGGGCCCGTGGAGAGCTCCATCTCCCGCCCCGCCTCGACGTTCACCGTCACCTTGGCCCCGGGCGCGGTGCGAACCGCCTACCTCGACCCGGAGACCGGCCTGGCGCTGCAGGTGAGCGCACACCGTCGACTCCCTGACAAAGAATGCAGGTCGACACTGTCAACAGCGACTGGGCCGAGACCGAAGGGCTCCTGTTTCCGCGCCAACCGGCCAGCCGCACCAAGGTCCACGAAGGCTGGCAAGCCATCGAGAATCAGAACGTGCAGGTCAATCCGCCGATCGACGCCGCTCGCTTCTCTCCGCCGTCCGGCCTCGCGAGCCCTGCCACCTGACCCTCTGCACGCAGGAGCCCCCCATGATCTCCAGACCGCGCATGGGGCTGGCGTTCATCCTGGCCGACGCCCGTAATCCACAGGCCACCGCGTCCCACGGCGCCACCGACCTCGCGCCGCCCGGCGAGATGGCCCCCCACTGCGAGGTGCACAAGACCGAGCCCAGCGCGCTGGTGCGCAGGGAGGCGGCCTCCGCCCTGCCGGCCCTCACCCTCAACCGCCAGGACGGCTCCACCTACCCGCTCGCCGCGCTGACCGAGGCCGCACTTGTGGCGATGCGAGAAAATCAGCCTCGCCATCCGCACCACCCTCTGTCCCGTGATGACAACCACCTTCGTCCAGGCGCGAGCCGCCCTCGGCGCCGACGCCGCGCGCATCCAGAGGGTGGGGCCGACTGGACTCGCCTGGAGCACAAGGGCGGCGGCGCAGCGCGCCAACCGCACCTCGCCCTGTCTCAACCGTGAAGGCACCCCCAGGCGCTCCCTCGACTTCTACCCGCTACGGTTCTCCGACGGGCTGCAGGCCGAGGCCAGGATGAGGGCCGCCGGACCGCTCGCCCGTGGTCCCAGGCCGAGTTCGGGCCCGGGCATCGCACCCTCTCCAAGGGGGCCTGGGTGGTGCCCTATGGCGGCGCCACCCCACCCCGGTGGGTGATCCCGCAGTAACATGGCGTTACGCCAATGTTACTTGCTCTTTACGCAGCCCCGCGCCACCGCTTCGACGTCGCCCCGGATCACCGGCGCCAGCTCCAAAAGGTCGGCGAGACCCGGGTTGCCGGCCGTCTCCAGGCTGCGGCGGGCCAGCGAGACGAAGTAGCGGGCGGTGTCGCGCACGCGGCCGGCCTCCCGGGCCTGATCGGCCGTGGTGCAGCGGTCGAGGCCGGGCAGGGTCGTCTCCAGGGCCCCAA
>JBEIQK010001140.1:0-1548 GCA_040376505.1 Alphaproteobacteria bacterium
ACCAGAGCGGGCAGCGGCAGCCCAACCTCACGGTCCTGCATCGCGGCCTCGATCCGCGGAGACAGCTCGCCTGCACGCAGGGCCGCGCGGCGTGCCTCGGGGTCACCGAGCGAAGTGGGGATCTCCTCGGGGAGCCCCACAGCGCCGGCGCCATCGAGGGTCTCGGCGCGCGCTACCTGGGGGCTCTGCTCCTCTGCCTCGACGGTCGCCTCGCGCAGTAGTCGGAGAGCCCAGGTGGCCGGGCCCGCCTCGGCCTGCAGGAGGGCCTCATCGGCGATGGCGCGCAGCACCCCGAGCGGGCTGCCGGCAGGCGGGAGGAGATCGATGCCATCGTTGCTGTAGTAGGAGCAGACCCCGGCGCACTGTTCGGGCACATCGAACCAGAGCCCCCAGTGCAGGCCGTCGGTGCCACCGTGCAGGAAGGTGAGAAACTCGGGCGGATCGCGAAAGTACCGACCGTGCAGGCGCGGGTCGAGGCCCTCGGCGGGCGGGGCGCTGGGATCCTTCAACAGATCACAGAGGCCCATCGGGTGGAGCCCCCGGGCGGCGGCGGCGGCCCGGACGGGCGCGGCGAGGCCCTCCCAGACGCAGAGAAAACGGAAGAAGCTCTCCGGCAGGCGCAGGCCCCAGTCGCGCCAGACCCGATCGGCGATGGCGCCCCGCCGAGACGCCACGTGGGCGTGGGCGGCGGCCTGCCGGGCTTCCAGCGCGGCCGGCGGGTCGATCTCCGCGCACCAGGCGGCGAAGGCGGCGTCATCGGCGGCCCCCTCGGCGCGGCGCCGCACGTCCCAAGCCTGCTCGCTGCGGGCGGAGTCAGCCTCAAAGGTGGATCGATCGGCGCGCCAGCGGGCCTTGGTGGCGGCCCGACGGGCGGCCTCGGGCATCAGGCGCGGGCGAAGGGCGTCAAAGGCCGCGTGGGGGTCTTCGGCTCCCGCAACGGCCTCGTCGAAGAGGGCGTCGGCCTCGGCCTCCTCGGCGTCGAGGCGCGCGCGGCGGGCCGCCAGATCGGCCTTCCAGGCGGCGTGGGCCACCCGCGGCTCGGTCTGCGGGTCGGCCTCCAGCCAGAAGACCTGCTCTTCAAAATACCAGCGGGACTGGCGGTCTTTGTGCATTTCGGTGCGCAGCGCCTGGAGGGCCGCCGGTCCAGGCTCGCAGATCTGCACGTCGGCCAGCGGCAGCGACAGCTCCAGGGCGCGGCCAAAGACGAGGAAGCGCACCGTGACGCTGTCGCCCGCGCGGGCGACCAGCTCACCGCTCTGGCCGGCGAAGGCACCGTGAAGGACCTGGACCTGCGGCATGAACACTCCATGGGGCGGGCCTTGGGTACCGTGGGGGCCGGTGGAGCACAAGGCCCGGCGGCGGCAGATCAGGGCAGCGCGATGGCGTAGACGCGGTCGTTGTTGGCGGGGCTTTGCAGGCCCTGCAGCCGCACATCGGCTACCGCGGCCTCCACGGCGCGAACAAAGGCATCGATGCGGTCGGACTCGGCCGAAGCGGGCCCCCGGTCGACGGTTGCACCGCCGCCTGCGATGGGAGCGGCCTTGGGTG
>JBEIQK010000498.1:0-4943 GCA_040376505.1 Alphaproteobacteria bacterium
AGCCACTTGAAGATGGGGGCGCCAGCGTTGCCCATCGTGCGGGGATCTCCGCGGGTCGACAAGCGGGCCATCGCGTGCTTCAGCTCGATCCAGCGGTCGCGCCCGCCGCGGATCATGAAGCGGCGGAACTCCGGCCAGCGCTCGGAGATCACCACCCAGGCCCACTGGGCCTCGCTCAGCTCGCGTACCTGACGCACCTCCTGGGCGAACTCGGCCAGCAGCACCACCCGAAAGGCGAGGCGCTTCAAGAAGCGCGGCGCGCCGAGCGGCCGGTGCATGACGGTGGGCGAGAGGTGGGTGATGGCGTCGTTGCCAAAGCTGCGGCGCACCACGCCCTCGGCGTTGCCGATGTACTCGCGCAGCAGGGTGCCGATGCGGCGCACCTCCAGGCTGGGCACCGTCACCGAGAGGTCGATGATCTCGTCGAGCTCGCGCATGGCGCTGGACTCGGGGATGTCGCCCTCACGGTGGCGCAGGGCGGCCAGCAGCGACTCGCGGCCCACGCTGAAGATCACGGTGACCTCAGGCTTGCTGCGCATCAGCAGGCGCACGCCGTCGATGAGCTGCCAGCGCTGGGCCGGGCTCAAGGAGTCCATCTCGTCGATGAAGATGAGCAGCCGGCCCGGGCGACCGGCCTTGACGCCTGAGACGAGGGCGCCAAAGCCGTCGGCGAGCTGATCGACCGGGTCGGCCTCGACGCCGGAGAAGGCCAGGGCGGCGCCCTCGACCGAGCCGCCGTCAAAGCGCAGGCGGCCGATGCGCGAGACCAGCTCGCGGGCCCGCTCCATCACCACCTGGGGGTTCACCGCGGCCCGCACCAGGGCCGAGACCAGCCCTGAGAGCAGGCTGCCCTGCTTGCTCCAGGCCCAAGGGTCGTAGATCGCGACGCCGGGAAAGAGCCCGGGGTACTGCTCGACGTTCTTGCCGCGGCCCTGGGAGGCCAGCCAGGCGAGGCGGCGCACGAACTCAGACTTGCCGCTGCCCGGCGCCCCGTGAACGGTCACGAGGGTGGCGGGCTCCATCCGGCCGATCAGGCGGAGGAGCGAGCGGGCCAGCCGATCCTGGCCGATGATGTCTTCTTGCGCGGACAGATCCCAGCGGTGACCGTCGTCGCCCAATGGCATGGTGAACCTCTCGGTGGCGTCCGCCCCTTTACGCAAGGCCGGGCCCCTGGGCAAGGGAAGGGGCCCATCCGCTCACCCAATCCAAGCCGCCGACTAGCGAAAGTACCCTTCGGCCTTGACGGTGTGCACCGCGCCAAAGCCCAGGCCGCGGGCGGCCCAGGCGGCCGATTGGGCCCCCACCTCCGGGGTCGCGGGCGCCGGCCCTTCGCGCAAGGGCGTGGTGCGCCCTTCGGCGAGCTCGGCCTGCAGGGCGGCGGCGTCGGAGGTCACCATCACCACCCGCAGGTCTCCGGGATGGATGTGCCGCCGCACCGCCTCGTTCACCTCTTCGCGGGTGAGGGCGGCGACGCGATCGCCGAGGGTGGCGATGGGGTCTGGCCAGCCCATCAAGGCCGCCTCGGTGGCCCACCCAAGTCGGCGGTCGGGGCTGGCCGCCCAAAGGGGGAGGCGGCCGACGAGGTAGCGCTGGATGCGCGTGAACTCCTCGGCGGTGAGCCCATCGCGGACGAATTCCTCGACCAGGGTGATGGCCCCCTTGAGGGCGAAGGCGCCGTTGGTGGCCTGGACCGGCCGCAGCCAGACATAGAAGGGGTTCTGGACGCGCCCGGTGCCTGTTTGCTGCAGCGCCGACCAGCCGGCCTGCTGGTAGCGCTCGATGTAGGCGTAGTCGCCATAGTTGAGGCCGCGGGCCTCGCGCAGCGCCTGGTAGAGCCGCCCATGGCTCTGGCGGTGCTCGCCCAGCGCCGTGAAGGCGACCGTTAGCGCGGGCCAGTCGGGGTGGCCGCGATCGACGGTGAGCGGGTGGCCGAAGTGGACGCCAACGCTGGCGGTGGGCTTCTCCACGAGGAGCAGGCTGCGGCCCTCCACCCGCGGCGTCGCCCGCGGCGTGACGTCCTTGTAGAGCCGCGCCGGCAGCGTGGAGAGGGCGGCGCGCAGCCCCTCGATGGCGGCGGCGCCCGGCCCATCGGGGCGCAGGCCGCTGGCGTTGACGGCGGCCCCCGCGACGCCCAGCACCACGGCGGGCCGCACATAGCGATCGTCGAGGAAGGTCCGCACGTCTGAGACGCCGAGAAGGCCGACCACGCCGGCCCGCCCGGCGACCGGGTGGCCGTAGGGGTGCCCCTGGTAGAGCCAGGTGTCGAAGATCTCCATCCCCAGGCGCTCGTCGCTGTCGAGGATGCCCTTGGTCAGCGCGTCTTCGGCGGCCGAGACCAGACGGGTGGCCACCGCGGCGTCGAGGCGCGGGCGCAGCACCATGTCGGCCATCAGCTCGGCCAGGGGCCCGAGATCTTCGTGCAGGGCGCTGGCGCGGAAGGTGACCAGCTCCTTGTCGACCACCACCTCGACGTCGGTGCCCATCTCGTAGAGGAGCTGGTCGACCTCAGCCGGAGTGCGGGCGCCCGCCCCACCCTGGCGGAGCAGGTCGGCGGTGAGCGCGGCGAGGCCCTCCTTCCCGACGGGATCGTGGGCGCTCCCGGCGCGCACGGCGATCTCCAGGGCGGTGGCGGGCCCGGCGGCGGGCACGGCGACGAGGCGCACGGCGCCGCGGGCCTCATCGAAGGGAACGCGGCTGGGTTGGGGCTTGTAGAGGCAGGCCCCCAGGAGCAAGGCGCTGATCACGGGGCACCTCCGGGGGTGAGCAGGACGACCGTGCGGCCCTCGGCGGTGAAGGTCGCGCGGGCCAGGGCGGCGAGCTCGGCGGTGGTGAGGGCCTGGACCGCGGTGAGATGCCGATCGTAGGCCGACGGGTCGCCGCCGGCGAGGAGGGTGTAGCGGCCGAAGGCGCTGGCCCAGTGGGCGGGGGACTTGAGGCCGAGCAGCTCCGCCCGGCGCTGGCGGGCGCGGGCAGCGGCGAGGCGGGCCTCGAGCGCGGGGCCCTCGGCGCCGAGCGCGGCCACCTCTTCGGCGAGGATGGCCTCCACGCGGGCGACGCTGGCGCCGGGCCGAAGCGTGATGAGCACGGGGAGCAGGCCGGGCGACCGCGGATCGGCCCCGCCCACCTCCACCGACCAGGCGAGGCGCTCGTCTTCGACGAGGCGGCGGTGCAGCGGCGCCACCGGGGCGCCCAACAAGGCCGGCAGCAGCGTCATCCCCGCCGCGCTGGGCGTGGCCGGCACATAGGCCGGGATCTTCCAGCCCACCGCGAGGATGGGGTTGGTCTCGCCCTCGGTCCAGGTGAGGGTGGCGCGGCGCTCGGCCTGCTGGCGGGGCTCGACCGGCAGCGGCGGCGCCGGCAGGGCGTCCGGTGGGGCGCGCCAGCCGCCGTGGCTTTGCTGAACCAGGGCGAGGGCGGCGGCCGGATCGACGTCACCGGCGATCACCAGGGTGGCGCGATCCGGGCGGTAATAGGTGCGAAAGAAGCCCTGGGCCTTGGCGAGGCCCTCCTTCATGCCCGCGATGTCGGCCTCATACCCAAGCGTGCTGTGCTGGTAGGTGTGGGCGGTGAAGGCCGTGGCGTAGAGCAGCTCGTAGACGCGGTTCTCGGGGCTGGCGCGGCCCTTGCGAAACTCACCGTAGACCGCGCCGGACTCGCGGGCCACCCCCTCGGCGGTGAGGTGCAGGTTGGCGAAGCGGTCGGCCTCGATGGCGAGGAGCTCGGCGAGGCCATCGCTGCCGGCCATCAGGTGGTAGCAGGTGAAGTCTTCGCTGGTCCAGGCGTTCTCGTCGACCCCAAGCTCCAGCAGCCGGTTCTCGCGGGCGCTCCCCGAGCGACTCGGTGTGCCGTGGAACATCAGGTGCTCGAAGAAGTGGGCGTAGCCGGTGGTGCCGGGGCTCACCTCGTCGCGGCTGCCCACGTCCATCCAGGTCTGCACCGCCACCAACTTCGGCGTGGCCAAGGGGAGGATGACGACCTGAAGCCCATTGTCGAGGCGCTGCACACGGGCGCCGGTCGGCAGCACCGCGGCCGGCGCGGCGGGACCGGCCTGGGCCAGGGCCGGGGTGGAGAGGGCGAGCAGGGAGGCGAGGAGGACGGCGCGCATTCGGCCACCTAGCCTGAGTCGGCCCGCCGCGCAGGGGAGCGGAGGGACGGACCGCGTGGTAAGATGTACCTGCCAGGCTGGGCAAGCTTTCTGCCGGCTCAGGGTTTCTCATCCTGAACAGGTGAATCTCCGGGCCCCCGATCCTTCGGGGTCCCCGGCCCTACAGAGCGGGCGAGCTCGCCCTGCTCAGCGTCCAGCCCTCGGAGAGTCCATGTCGTCCGAGCTCGTCGTCTCTGCCACCACACCCTCCCGCCAGCTGCTCCGGGTGCTTCGCTCCCAGCCGGATCTCCTGCCCCAGACGGGGGCCTCCCTCCCTGAAAGCGTGCTCTGGCGCTGCTACTGCGAGCTGCGGCGGCGCGGCGAGCCGGGGGCCGACAGCCACTTCCTGGGCTCGGTCAAGCTGCTGCACCGGCGCCGATCGATCGGTGGCAGCGACCTGCCCACCGACGACACCGATCCCGAAGAGCACAAGCTGGTGGATGACGTGATGCTGGGCGATCTGTGGCGGGCCTACAAGCGGGCGATTTGTAGCCTGCGCATCGGCCCGGCCTCGCAGCTTCTGCGCGACCTCGAAGCGCAGATGACCCGAAACTGACCGCTTCGGGCGTTTACTTCCCGGGCGCCCTTTGCTACTGATCCCCGCCTGACGCACCTGCGGGGAACCCGATGGCCGTGCCCGACAACGAATCCCACATCGAGGCAGCGGCCGACCACGCCGCGGGCCCCTCCAACCTGCCGGACCTCACCCAGGTGCCGGTGGACCAGCGCGACAAGGTCTGGTTCGAGACCTACTACCAGGGCGACACGATGCCCCAGCTCACCGTTCGCGCGGTGGTGA
>JBEIQK010000274.1:0-7682 GCA_040376505.1 Alphaproteobacteria bacterium
GACCGCCGCCGTCGCGCCGGCCTGGATCGCGTCACAGAAGTAACACAAGGTGTAACGTCTGTTACTCGGCAGCTACCGCCAGGGTCATCGTCGCGCTCTGGGGGATGACATGGCATTCGTCGGCGGCGACGGTGAAGGTCTGCTCCGCCGGGAGGTAGCCCCCGGCCGTGGCCTTGATGGTGATCTCGCCGGCCACTTCCCAGCCGCAGGCGAAGAGACCGTGGCCGTCCGTGCTGTCGCAGGGCTCGTCGACAAAGCTACCGCCGGTGAAGGTGGCGCTGGCGCCGGCGATGGGCACACCGGCGCTGTCGACGAGCGTCACATTGACGCTGGCGATGGCCTCGGTGGAGCAAGCGAGGCCCTCGCCGGTGTCGTCACCCGACTTGGGGCAGGCGCAGAGGAGGAGGGTGGCGGCGGCAAAGAGGGCGGTGCGGGTCATCACAAGCTCCAACGTTGAGGGGCACTGGAACCCAAAGCAAGCTCCATGCCAGCCTCAAGGATGAGCCTTCAATCGGTATTCTAGACGAATGGCGCCGGCGACGCTGCAGCCTTCTGGGGCGCCGCTGTCGCGGTGGGCCGCTCAATCCTCGGCGCAGGCTCCCACGCTGTCGCCCCGGGCACAGAAGGCCGGCCGCAGGGCTGCGCAGCCCGCCACGGCCGGCATCGGGATCAGCCGAAAGCTGCTGCGATCCGCCCGCGGCGTCACTTTGGGGGAGTGGTCGAAGAGGGCGCTGCTGGCGCCCAGGGTGTTCTGCTCGAAGCGCACCACCTCCACGCCCCCCCGCACGATGCCGTCCGCGCCCTCTTCGCCGGCGAGGCGGATGTGGGCGCGCTGGGCCACGAAGAGGCGGATCACCCCCAGGATCGGGATGTGCAGCTCCACCGTCGCCGCCGGGGCGCCGTCGCCATCCCAGTCGATCACCGCCCCGTCGTCGATGGCGGTGGGGAGCGCGCCGCGCTGCGGATCGTAGCCGACCGCGTCTTCGCCCATATCGGCCCGGTACTGCGGCCCGCCCGCCACCGGCACCACCCGCCGCGGCAGGGCCGCCACGAAGGCCGGCGGGATGTGCACCGAGGTCGAGCCGGTGCGCCCCTCCATGCGCACGGCGCAGGTCTGGTGGTGCTGCACGAGGCCCGCGTCGGTGGCCAGCACGTCGACGAGGCTCCAGGAGCGGCTCGTGCCCGGGGTGCGGCCGAGGAAGGGCAGGTCGGCGTCGGAGCCGAGGACCAGCTCGAGGCCATAGCGCCCCGGCTCCACGGCCCCGGCGGTGGCGAGGGAGAGCAGCAGGGCGATCATGGGGTGGCTCCGAGGTCTTCGAGGAGGGCGGCCGCGGCGAGGCGCCCGGACTGCATCACGAGCGGCATGCCCCCGCCCGGGTGGGCCCCGCCCGAGGCGAGGTAGAGGCCGGGGAGCTTGTCACAGCGGTTGGCCGGCCGCTGAAAGGCGGCGAAGCGGCTGTTGCTGGCCGCCCCGTAGATGGCGCCCCGGCTGCCGGGGAACTGGGCGGCGAGGCCGGCCGCGTCGCGCTCCCAGAGCAGGCGGTCCTGGGGATCGAGCAGCCCGGCCTCGACGAGGCGGCCGCGGGCGAGGTCGGCGAGGCCGGCCGAGCGGGCCGGATCGCTGCGCCCCTGCACAGGCTCGGCCGGGGCGTTGATCATCACAAAGAGGGGCTCGTGATCGGGCCAGGCGGGCCGGTTGTGGGCCACGGATTGGGCGCTGGCGTAGACGGTGGGCTGCCGCGGCGGGCGGCCCTCGTCGAAGAGGTCGATGAATTCGGCCTCGTAGTTCATGGGAAAGACGACGGTATGCGCGGCGCGGTGGGCCTGGCGGCGGGCCTGGAAGACGCCGGTCCAGGCCGACATCGAGGGCTCGGGGGCGGGCACCACGGCGGCGCGGTGGGCGGCCGGCAGCAGATCGCGGGCGAGGTGGGCCGGATCGGCGTTTACCACCACCGCCTCGGCGGGGAGCAGCCCCTCATCGGTCTCGACGCCGCAGACGCGCCCGCCGGCCGCCAGCAGGCGCCTCGCCGGCAGGCCGCAGCGCAGGGTCACGCCCAGGTCGGTGGCCGTGGCGACCAGGGCAAGGACGAGGGCGCCCACGCCGCCCTCCACGCCAAAGCCGCCGAGGGCCAGCTCGACGTGGGCGATGCAGTTGAGGGTGGCGGGCGCGCTGCGCACATCCGAGCCGTTGTAGGTGGCGTAGCGCTGCAGCAGGGCGACGAGGTGGGGCTCGCGCACCTGGGCGCGGATGGCGGCGTTCATCGAGCGCAGGGGGTCGATCTGGGCGAGGGCGCGCAGCTCTTCGAGGCCCAGAGCCCGGCGAAAGGAGGGGGCCGGCCCGAAGAGGAAGGGGGGCGCTGCGGCCTCCCAGATGCGCCGGGCGTAGGTGAGGAAGTCGGCCAGCTCATGGCGGGCCCCCCGGCCAAGGGCGCGCTCCACCCCGGCCAGGGTCTCCTCCAGCTCGATGAAGACGTCGAGCTCCACGCGATCGGGGTAGCGGTAGCGAAAGGCCGGGCGCGGTCGCACGAGCCGCAGGCGATCCCGGCCGCCCGGGACCCGATCCAGCAGGCCCCAGGCGATCTCCGGCAAGGTCAGCAGCGAGGGCCCGGTGTCGAAGGAGACGCCGTCCCGCGTCTCCACCCCGGCCTTGCCGCCCGGCCGATCCAAGGCCTCGAGGATCGTCACCTCGGCGCCGCCGTGGGCGGCCTCGATGGCCGCCGCGAGGCCACCGAGGCCGGCGCCGATCACCACCACCCGCGGCCTCATGGCTGCACCTCGGGCCGGTGCAGGCTCACCAGCGCCCGGGCGCCGATCCCCGCCTGGGCCGCCGTGGCGGGCCCGCCGATCAGGGGCACAAAGGGGCCCTGGCCGGTGTCCACGAAGCGGTCGATCTCACTGAGCCCGTCGATCAAGGCGGCCTCCAGTTCGGGCAGCAGCGGGCCGCTGATCGGGCGGCCAAAGCGGAGCAGCGCAGCGGGGCGCTCGGTCTGACGAAAGAGGTAGGTGAGGGCCACCGGCACGATCGGCGCCGGGCTCAGCCGCTCGACCAGGCGGATGCCCGGCTGCAGATCGAGGGGGCGCAGGTGGGAGGGGCGCTGGCGGCCCTGGGGGAAGACCCACAAGGCCTCGCCGGGCTTCTGGGCCCGTTGGGCCCCCGCGAGGAGGCCGGCGCGGGCCCGGGCGCCGCCGGCGCGGTCGATGGGCAGGGCGCCGATCCAGCCGAAGAAGGGCAGCTTGCGCAGGTTCTCGGCGTCCATCAGACAGTGGCTGGTGCTGTCGAGTGCCTGATCGACCGCCACCACCAGAAAGGCATCCCACCAGGAGACATGGGTGGGCGCGAAGATCACCGGGCCCTGGCGCAGGAGGGCCGCCGCCTCGGAGAGGCCCGCGACCCAGACGCCATCGAATTCCCGGCGGAGCCGACGGTGGACATAGCGCCGCACCAGCGACAAAAACCAGGGCTTGCGCTGGCTCATCGGGCCCTCGCCGCGCGGCTGGCGTAGACCCGGCCTCGCCAGGCGATGGCGCCGCGGGCGCTCCACAGGGCGCTGCGCACCGCGATGGCCATCAGGCCGACGACGCCGATCGGGTGCGCCAGGACGCTCCACAGCGGGTGGCCCCAACGCGCCGCCATGCCAAGACGCAAGGCGAGGTTGAGGCCGACCCCGACGGCCGCCGGCGCGGCCCAGGAAGGCACGACGATCGCGCCCAGCAGCCCAACATAGGGGGTGAGAAAGAGCAGGGCGTGCAGGGCCAGCACCAGGGCCAGCGCCAGGGGATGGCCGCCGATCCCCTCGTAGAGGTTCTTCGAGAAGCCGCGCACCACCTCGCTCCACGAGCGGTACATTCGGCACGAGGCCATGTCGCGCCCGTCGGCGAAGACCACCCGGCCGCCGCGCTGCTTGACCGCCCGGCAGAGCGCCATGTCATCGACGACCTCGCCCTTGACCGCGGCGAAGCCGCCGATGGCCTCCAGCATCGGCCGACGGATCAGCAGCACCTGGCCGTTGGCGGCCAGCACCCGCGGATCGGAGACCCGCGGGATCAGCGCCATCGGCAGCCAGGCGACGTAGGAGAGGTACAAGAGCGGCATCAGCAGGGCCTCGCCGGGGCTGCCCATCACCTGGCGCGGCACCGCGGTGACCACATCGGACCCCGGCAGCAAGGAGAAGAGGCGGCGCAGACCGCCGGGCTCCACCCGCACGTCGGCGTCGAGGAAGAGCAGCAGCTCGCCGGTGGCGGCCTCGGCGAGCTGGTGGGCGGCGTTGACCTTGCCCACCCAGCCCGCGGGCAAGGGGCGCCCGGCGATCACCCGCAGCAGGGGCAGCTCGGCGGCGAGGCGGGCCAGCAGCGGGCCGGTGCCATCGGTGGAGCCGTCGTCGCAGACGATGATCTCGTGCAGGGGGAGGCCGCCCAGCAGCGCGGCGCGCAGGGCGCCCTCGATGTTGTCGACCTCATCGCGGGCCGGGATCAGCAGGCTGATGCGCGGCAGATCGGCGGGGGGCGGCTGATCCACCCCGCGGGTCCAGGTGAGCAGGTTGAGGCCGACGAGGCCGGCGGGCAGCAGGGGCGGCAGGGCGAAGAGGAGTTCGGGGGTCACCGGGCCTCCAGCTGGCGCGGGCCGGCCTGGCCCAGGAGGCGGGCGAGGCGGCTCTCGGCCGGGCCGTTGAAGAGGGGCAGCCAGATTGAATTGGGACCGGACACCTTATGAACACGCATCCGCACCAGGGGCCGCATCCAATTCGGGTCGGTGGCTTCGGGCAAAACCCGTTCAAGCCATCCAAAGCCCCCGGCACCCCGCAAGCGAAAGCGCTGGTAGAAGGGGCTGTCGTCGATGGGCCGATCGATGAGAAAGCCGTGGGCCTGCCCATCGGCGTCGGTGAGCTCGAGGTGGGCGGGGCTTTTGGGCCCAAAGACGTGGAGGCGCTGCGCGGGCCCCAACCGGCCCGGGGCGGGCGCGAGGCGGGCCTGCCCGTCGGGGGCGACGTCGAGCAGCATCTCGCGCAGGCTGCCGTCGTGGTGTTGGAGCTGGTACCAGATGAGGCTGCGATCGGGCAGGGCGAGGCGCCCCCACCACCAGCCGGCGATGCCGTGGCTGTGCAGGGGGCCGCTGGCGTCGTTGCGATCGTGGTACAGCGCGCCCTCGATGTGCAGGGCCCGGCCGCCGATGTCGAGTTGGGCGCGCCCGCGGGCGCCGGCGAGGCGGGGGGCCCAGGTGTGCGCCTCGTAGGTGCTGTCGTCCTCCGGCGCCACCACCTCGGGCCCGCGCGCTTCGATGACGCCGGTCAGGCGCTGGTCGCTTCCGGGGATCGGGCAGTCGAGGCGCACCCGAAGCTCCACCTGCCCGTCGGCGATCGCGCGAACCCGCAGGTCTGAGCCGCCGATGTGGAAGTGGCTGCGTAGATCGGTGAACGCGTCGGCCGCGTCGTGTTCTTGGAGGAGGTAGGCCGTACAGCGCCCCTGCTCGTACAGCGAGAAGCACAGCGCCGGGCGGGCCCGGGCGGGGGTGGGTTGGCCGGCCCGGGCGTCGTGGGCGAGGCCGGGCAAAAAGGGCAGGCCCCAAGAAAAGATGATGACGAGCCCATCGCCGTGATCATCGACGAGGTCGAGGTACCACCAGGCGAAGCCACCGGGCTGATCCAGGGCGCCGGCCGGCGGGGCGGAAGTGGCGTTTCGACGATGGATCATGACCTTCCTCTCTTGAATGGGGCCTGAACACCCACCTCTGAACCAGCCCACGACAAAGCTGTTGCACACCCTGTACAGCGTGTGTATAGCTTTTGCAAGCGTGGTGAACAGCTACCGGAGCGCGGATGCGGGCCCCTGACTTCGACCTCCTGATCCTCGGCAGCGGGCCCTCGGCCTTGGCCCTCGCCGCCGCGACGGCCGAGCAGGGCCTGCACACGCGCCTGCTGGCCCCCCAGCCCGAGGCCGCCTGGACCCACACCTACGGCGCCTGGGGCGACGAGCTGGAGGGACTCTTCTCCGATCGCGACGAAGAGCGGCTGGTCGAGGCCTCCTGGGTGCGGCCCCTGGTGGCCTCCGCGGCGGTGCCCGAGCGCGCCCTCGCCCGTCGCTACCTGCGCCTCTCCACGGCAGCGCTCCAGGCCACCCTGCGCGAGCGCTGCGCTCGGGTCGGCGTCGACGTCGAGCCCGCCCTCGCCCGCGCGGTGGAGCATGGCGAGGGCGGCAGCGAGGTGCGCTGCGCCGACGGCCGGGTCTTTGGCGCCCGCCTCGTGGTCGACGCCACCGGCCGCGGCGCCTTTCTTCAGCCCGGGCGGTCTGGCAAGGGCGGCGTGCAGACCGCCTACGGGCTGCTGGTCGAGGTCGAGGGCCACCCCTGGAGCCCCGGCGAGATGGTCTTCATGGACTGGCGCGGCCCTGAGTCGCTCGGCAGCGGGCCGCTCCTCGTCGATCCGGCCGAGGCGGCCACCCCCACCTTCCTCTACGCCATGCCGCTGGGCCGCGACCGCGTCTTCGTGGAGGAGACCAGCCTCGTCGATCCGGTCGGCCTCTCGATGGAGGAGCTGTCGCGACGCCTGCACCGCCGCCTGCGCCGGATGGGCCTCGTCGTCCGCGCCGTGGAGGCCGAGGAGCGCTGCGTGATCCCGATGGGCGGCCCGCTGCCGGCCTTGAACCAGCGCACCCTGGGCTTTGGCGCCGCCGCCGGGATGGTGCACCCGGCCACCGGCTACCTCGTCGCGCGGGCGCTCAGCGAGGCGTCTCGCCTGGGGCCGGCCCTGGCCACCGCGCTCAGCGCCGGCCGCCCCGCCGAGGCCGCCCGGGCGGGCTGGGAGACCCTCTGGACGCCCGACCGTCTGCGCCAGTGGGAGCTGTACCGCTTTGGCATGGGCGTGCTCTGCAGCCTCGATCGCCAGGGCGTTCAGTCCTTCTTCGACACCTTCTTCTCGCTGCCCGACGAGCAGTGGCAGGGCTTCCTCTCGGCACGCCACGCCACGCCGGCCTTGTTGGGCACGATGTACCGCTTCTTCAAAGACGCCAGCGCGCCGGTCCGCCGCGAGCTGCTCTCGGCCGGGGTCAGTCCCCGTGGGGTCGAGACGCTGCTCCGCGTGGTCGGCGTCTGATGGCGCGCTCCTCTCTGTTTCCCTTCACCGCCTGCTGGGATTGAACCATGTCTGCAATTGCCCTGCTCCGCCCAGCTCCGCTGCCCAGCCCCGCCTCCCTCTTCTGGGACGAGGGGATGGACAGCGTCGAGACGATGATGCGCACCCTCGCCGCGGGCAAACGCCTCGATCGCGCTGGCGTGATGGTGCAAGAGCACCTCGCCACCGGCGGAAAGCGGGTGCGGGCCCGCCTCGCCCTGGCCGCCGCCGCGGCCTTGGAGCTCGACCGGGAGGCCGCCGCCCCCTGGGCCGCCGCCGTCGAGCTGCTGCACAACGCCACGCTCATCCACGACGACATCCAAGACGGCGACACGGTGCGCCGCGGCCAGCCGACCACCTGGGTGCGCCACGGCGTTCACCAGGCGATCAACGCCGGCGACCTGATGCTGATGTTGCCCTTCCTCGCGCTCAGCGAGAGCGACGTGAGCCCGGAGGGCAAGGCCCGCCTCTCGCTGCTCCTGGCCGAGGCGGCGGTGAGCACCGTGCGTGGGCAGGTTGAAGATCTCGACCTGCTGCCGGGGGCCCACCTGAGCCGGGCCGCTTGGCTGCGCGCCGCCA
>JBEIQK010000558.1:0-4445 GCA_040376505.1 Alphaproteobacteria bacterium
GCCGATCTTCCAGTCAAAGCCCAGCGGGGCGATGACCGGCTCGATGGCCTTGCCCACCTGGCCGGCGTAGCTCGCCTCCAAGGCCTGGGCGGCGAAGGCCTGCTGCTCGGCGACGGGCCGCTGGTCGAGGTCTTCGGGGGGCTCCGTGCGCGGAAAGGTGAGCAGGCCCCACATCAGCACCGTGCAGGCCAGGATGACCGTGCCCGCCTCGGTGAGGAAGAGCCGGGAGCGCTCCCACATCAGGCGCAGCAGCGACTGCAGGGTGGGCATCCGGTAGGGCGGCAGCTCCAGGATCAGCGGCACGCGCGGCCCCTTGAGCAGGGTCTTGCCGAGCACACCGGCGGCGGCCAGCGCCACGACCACGCTGAAGAGGTACATGCCCACCATCAGCAGGCCCTGGATCGGCAGCAGGCCAAAGAGCTGGTCGGGCGGGAAGAGGGCGCCGATCAGCAAGGTGTAGACCGGCAGGCGGGCCGAGCAGGTCATCAGCGGCACCACCATCATCGTCAACAGGCGGTCGCGCTGGCGCTCCATCGTGCGGGTGGCCATGATCGCCGGGACGGCGCAGGCGAAGCCTGAGAGCATCGGCACAAAGGCGCGGCCGTGCAGGCCGAGCGCGCGCATGATGCGGTCCATCAGGTAGGCGGCGCGGGCCATGTAGCCGGAGTCTTCGAGCAGCCCGATGAAGAAGAAGAGCAGCAGGATCTGCGGCAAGAAGACGATGACATTGCCCACCCCGCCGATCACGCCTTCGACGAGCAGATCGGTGAGCAGCCCGGCGGGCAGCGCGCCGGCGGCGGCCTCGCCGACGAGGCCCACCCCGGCTTCGATGAGGCCGATGGCCGGGTCTGACCAGGAGAAGAGGGCCTGAAAGACCACCAGCATCACGCCGAGGAAGGCGGCGAAGCCAAAGACCGGGTGCAGCAGCGCCCGATCGAGGCGCTCGCTGGCGGTGCGCGGCGGCGGCGGGCGGCTCAGGGCGGCGGCCTGGGCGTCGAGGAAGGCGTAGCGGGTGGTGATGATCTCGGCGTCGAGGTCGCGGCCGGCGGCCTCGGCGGCCTGCTGGCGGACGAGGGTGGCGGCCCGCAGGCCTGGATCGACGTGGTGGAGCTCATCATCGCCGCCGAGGCTCGACAGGGCCCAAAGGGCGAGGCCGCGGGGGCTGCCTGCCGCCCAGGCGGCCGGCAATTGGGGCTCCAGGGCGGCCAGATCGGCCTCCAGGGCGGGCGGGTAGGCGAAGCGCAGGCGCGGGGCGGGCGGGGCGCTCAAGGCCTCGCGCAGGGCCTCGCGCAGGCGGGGCAGCCCAAAGCCGCTGGCGGCGCTGGTGGCCACGCAGGGCAGGCCGAAGAGGGCGGTCAGCGCCCGCGGATCGGGGGGATCGTCGCCGGCCTCGTCGATCAGGTTGAGCACGAGGACCGCCGGCAGGCCCAGTTCCATCACCTGGGCGGCGAGGTAGAGGTTGCGAACGAGCTGCGTGGAATCGAGCACGATGAGGACCAGCGCCGGGCGCGGGTTTCCATCGAGGCCGAGCAGCGCCGACAAGGCGATCTGCTCTTCGGCGCTGCGGGCGGCGAGGCTGTAGGTGCCGGGAATGTCGATCAGCTCGGCCAGGACGGGGGCGGCGCCCTTCTCGGCGGCGGGCAGCTTGACGGTGCCGCTGCGGCGGTCGACCGTCACGCCGGGGTAGTTGCCCACGCGGGCGTTCTGGCCGGTCAGCCGGTTGAAGAGGGCGGTCTTGCCGACATTGGGGTTGCCGAGGATGGCGATCAGCGGCAGGCTCATGACCGGCCTCCGGCGAGCTCAACGAGGAGCTGCTCGGCCTCAAGCCGGCGGATCGACAGGGAGCCACCGCGAACACCCAACTCCAGCGGATCGCCCATCGGCGCCACCTTGCGCACGCAGAGCGTGATGCCCGGCACGAGGCCCAACTCCATCAGCCGCCGGCGGACGCTGCGGTCGCCGCCCACCGCCTGCAGGACGACGGGTTGCAGCAGGGGAACCTGGGAGAGCGGGGTGGGCATGGTGTAGCCTTGGTCGAGGCGGGCTCCCTAATTCACTTCATAATGAAAGTCGCTATCAAAAACAGCACCGGGCGCAGGACGGCGGAGCTTGGGGGGCCCCATGCTACGGTTTGCGCGCCTGGAGCGCCCCATGTCCACCCTCGTTGCCGGTCGCGCCGCCCTCACTGCCTGGCGGGCCGCCCAACCGGCCGACCTCTTCGCCGATGACGCCGCCTTCGCCGCCCTGATCGAGCACCACGGACTGCAGTCCTGGTCGGCCCGATGGGGGGAGACCGGCCGGATGGTCGCCAACGCCCTCGATCCGCTGGTCTGCGAAAACAACCTGCATCGCAACCTGCCGGTCCTCGATGACTACGACGCGGTGGGCAATTTCACCGCCCGGGTCTCCCATCACCCCACTCACGCCGCGGCCGGCCGGCTGATGTACGGCACCGGCCTGCTCACGGCCTATGGCCTCGATCCGGCGCCCCACCGCTTCATCCTGGGCACCTTCTACCTGACCGCCCAGGCCGGCGAGGCGGACCACAACTGCCCCTTCGCCTGCGACGCCGGCGCCATCCGCGCGCTGCAGACCCTGGGCACCCCCGACCAGCGGGCCCGCTTCCTCGACCGGCTGCTCGATCCAGACTTCGACACCAACTTTACCGCCAGCCAGTTCCTCACCGAGGTGCAGGGCGGCAGCGACGTCGGCGCCAACGGCACGGTCGCGGAGCCAGTGGACGGCGGGCGGGGTGCCGGCTCGCGCTGGCGCATCGTGGGCGAGAAGTGGTTCTGCTCCAACGTCGACGCCGACGTCTTTTTGATGACCGCCCGGGTGGGGCCGCCGGAGACGGGCAGCGCCGGGCTGGGGCTCTTTCTGGTGCCCCGGCGCCGCGCGGATGGCCGGATCAACGCCATCGCGATCCGCCGCCTCAAGGACAAGCTGGGCACCCGCTCGATGGCCAGCGGCGAGATCGACTTTCTGGGCGCCGAGGCCGAGGCCTTGGGGCCGGTCGACCGCGGCATGAAGAACGTGCTGGAGATCGTGATCAACACCTCGCGGCTCTACAACGCCATGGGCTGCGCGGGGCACGCGCGGCGGGCCTGGGTGGTGGCCAGCACCTACGCCCAGCACCGCCGGGCCTTTGGCGCGCCGATCGGCCACTTCGCCGCGGTGCAGGAGACCCTGGCCTGGATGCGGGCCGACGCGGCGGCGAGCCTCGCGGGTTCGCTGGCCCTGGCGGCCCTCTTCGAAGAGCAGGACGCTGGCACGCTCAGCGCCGAGGCCGCTGCCTTCTTGCGCGTGGCCCTCAACCTCAACAAGCTGCGCACCGCCGTGCTGGCCCACGAGGCGGTCAGCCGCGGGATTGAGATCCTCGGCGGCAACGGCGCCATCGAGAGCTTCAGCGTGCTGCCCCGGCTGCTGCGCGACAACATCGTCTACGAGAACTGGGAGGGCACCCACAACGTGCTGCGGGCGCAGATCCTGCGCGACTGCGCCCGGCTTGCGGTCCACCCGGGCTTCTTCGCGCACCTGCGCCGCCGCATCGACGATCCGGCCCTGGAGGCCGACGCCGCCGCCCTCGACGCCCTGCTGGCCGCTGGCGGCGGGCTCGCCGAGCTGCGGTTCCGCCGCCTCGCCGATCGGCTGGCGACCTGGGTTCACCTGTGGGCGATGGCGCCGGTGGCGGCCTGGCCGACGAAGCGGCCCTGACCCGCCGGCACCTCGGCGAAGATCCGCTCGACGCCGAGCACCTCGCCCGGATCAGCCGGCTGATGCGGCGCTGAGCCCGCTGGGCAGGGCGCCCAGGGCCTCGCCGCGGGCCTTCCAGGCGGCCAGGGCCTCGGGCCGGGCGGGGCCGGTGCGGGTGGCGCGCAGCAGGCGGTTCTTGGCGGTGTGGCTCAGGTCGATAAACTCGACCACGTCGACCTCGTAGCCCTGGGCCTCGAGCCAGTCTACACGCAGGGCGTCGGTCAGCGTGGCGGCGTGCTCGCGCAGGAGCAGGCCGTGGCGGTAGGCCGGCGTGGGCCCGCCGCGGGTGCGTCGCAGGGACTGGGCCAGCTCGGCCTGGCAGCAGGGGACGACGAAGAGGGCGGCGGCGCCGAGCGAGACGCCGACCTGCAGGGCCTCATCGGTGGCGCCGTCGCAGGCGTGCAGGGCCAGGACGAGGTCGGGCGGGCCGCCGAGCGCGTCGGTGAGGCCGGCGGCCTCGGCGATGGTGGCCTCGGAGAAGCTGAGCTGGGGCAGATCGAGCTCGGCGGCCCGCGTGACGCACCGGGTGACGAGGTCGGCCCGCCGATCGACGCCGCGCAGGCGGCAGGGCAGGCCGGCGCCGCGCAGGGCGTCGGCGAGGACGAAGGAGAGCACGGCGTTTCCGCAGGCGAGGTCGAGGATGCGCAGGGGGGCGGCCTCGTCGACGGGGCGGCTGGCGGCGGCGGCCTGCC
>JBEIQK010000461.1:0-5268 GCA_040376505.1 Alphaproteobacteria bacterium
CAGACCATGATCGAGGGGCCCGGCCATGTGCCCATGCACCTCATCCAGGAGAACATGACCAAGCAGCTCGAAGTCTGCGGCGAGGCCCCCTTCTACACCTTGGGGCCCCTCACCACCGACATCGCGCCCGGCTACGACCACATCACCTCGGGCATCGGCGCCGCCATGATCGGTTGGTTCGGCACCGCCATGCTCTGCTACGTCACGCCGAAGGAGCACCTCGGGCTGCCGGACCGCGAGGACGTGAAGCAGGGCGTCATCGCGTACAAGATCGCGGCGCACGCGGCCGATCTGGCCAAGGGTCACCCCGGCGCCCAGGATCGCGACGACGCCCTCTCCCGCGCCCGCTTCGAGTTCCGCTGGCAAGACCAGTTCAACCTCGCCCTCGACCCCGAGACCGCCCGCGCCTACCACGACGAGACCCTGCCGGCCGAAGGCGCCAAGACGGCCCACTTCTGCTCGATGTGCGGCCCGAAGTTCTGCTCGATGGAGATCACCCAGCAGGTGCGCGAGATGGCCGCCGCTCAGGAGGCCGGCCTCAAGCAGAAGAGCGAGGAATTCCTCTCCACCGGCGCCGAGCTGTACGCCGAAGCGAAATGAGCAGCGCGGCCCCCCTCTTTGGCCGGTACCGCCTCCTGCGCAGCCTGCCGCCCTTGGGCGAGCTGCTGCGCTGGGAGGCCGAGGACCTCGAAGAGGGCCGCCGCGTCGAGCTGATCAGCCCCGAGTCGCTCACCTTGCTGCGGCCCGGGGCCCGTGAGCGCTTCGCCGCCACCCACCGCCCGATGCCCGATGGGCCCTACGTCCTCGGCCGGATGCTGGGTGAGCACGAGGGCCGGCCCTACGCCCTGCGGCCGGCGCTGCATCCCCTCCCCGCCACCCTCCGCCTCGATCCCGCCGACGTGGAGCGCCTCCTCGCCGCCTGGGCCCCCGCCCTCGCCCGCGACGCCGCCCTCCTCGGCCCCGACCTCGACGAGCAGGACGTCGGCGTCGACGACGACGGTCACCTGCGCCTCGCCCCCAGCGGCGTCGTCCGTCGCGAGGGCGCCGTGCGCACCTCCCCCTGGCTGCCTCCCGAGGCCCAGCCCCGCCCCGAGAAGGCCGCGCTCTACGGCCTCGGGCGCCTCGCCTTTCGCTGGCTCACCGGCGTGGAGCCGGCCGACGTCAGCAGCCCCGACGCCCTGCGCGCCAGCCAGTCCCGCCCCCGTCGCGCTGGCGCCCTGGTCCCCGGCACGCCGCCGGCCCTCGACGCCGCCCTCGCCGCCCTGCTCTCCCCCGATCCGGGCGCGCGCCGCCCCCCCTTCGACGAAGCCCCCGCGCAGATCCTCGTTGGGGCGCCGGTCGAAGAGGCCGCCCCCGCGCCCCGCGCCGCGCCGAGCCGCCCGCCCTCGGCCCGCCTCGACGCCGCCCTGCCCGATCAGGCCCTGATCGCCTGGCCCCACCAGCTCCCCCGCTCGATCCGCCGCCGCCTCGCCGCGCTCTCCGGCCACTCCAGCGCGGCCCTGGAGGCCCTGGCCGCCCAGAAGCTGCCCCTGCCGCTGGCCACCGGCCCCTCCAGCGCCACCCTCGACCCCGCCCCCTTCGCCCTGGCCGCCGCTCCCCTCGCCCAGCGGCCGACCGCCGGCACCTCCGGGCCCTACCTGCTCGCCGTCGCCGGCACCCTCGTCTCCCTCCTCTCGATGGGCGCCGCCCTGATCCTCGGCCTGCTCCCCCTCGCCATCGGCGCCCTGGTCGCCGGCCTCGCGATGGTCGGCGGGGCCCTGCTGCGGCTGCTCTTGCGCGAGGCCCCCCTCGGAAAGGCTCTGCGCGCCGCCCAGGATCTCCTCGCCCGCGCCGCCACAGCACCTCAGCCCGAGCTCGCCGCCCGCATCCAGACCCTGCGCCGACGACTCCTCGACCCCCAACTGCCTGACGCGATCCGGGTGGACCTCCTCGACAGCCTCGACGCCGTCGAGGACGCCGCCGAGGCCCTGCCCGCCAACGCCAGCCGGCCCCAGCGCGCGCCGGTGGAGGCCGCCCTGCAGGCCCTGGAGACCCCCCTGCGCGCCGCCGGCCCCCGCCTCGACGTGGAGGCCCTGCGCCAGCGCGTCGCCGCCGCCACCCAGGCCCTGCGCTCCTAAAGCGGGCTGGCCAGATCCCAGGGGTTGCCGAGGCAGCCCCCCGAAGCCGGATCGGCCCGGTTGGCCGCTGCCGTCGCCGCCGCCTCGGCCTCGGTGGCCGCGTCGATGCGGGTCTGGCAGAACCAGAAGCCGCCCTCCGCCTCCCAGACCCACTCAAAACGGCTCCACAGGCCCGGGTAGTTCGGGTTGGTCGCGCCGTTCTGGGCGACGAGGGCGCCCAGATCGTTGTCGTAGACCACGATCTCGTACTGGGTGTCGGGAAAGGCCTCCAACACCATCGTCCAGCGCGTCTCGGAGATCTCGTGGGTGATCCCGTAGATGTCGCTCCAGTCACCGACGATCGCGAGCCCCTCCGGCGCATCGGTGTCGGCGTCGGCGTCGGAGTCGGCGTCGGAATCGGCGTCGGCGTCGGACTCTTCGCCGATGGGGCGGCTTTGGGGCGGCCCCTCTTCCGCTTCGCCACCCGCACAACCAGAAAGACAAATCATCAGGGAGAAAGCACGCAGGGACATCCTCACCTCCGCAACCTGGGTATCACCCTGGGCCCCAAACGAGGTAGAAGAACGTCCCTGCACCCGGACGGGAGCTGTCCGCATGTACATCCTCGGCCTGTCCTGCTTCTACCACGACTCCGCGGCCTGCCTTTTGCACAACGGGGTGCCCGTCGCCGCCTGCGACGAGCAGGCCTTCACCCGCAAGAAGCACGACCCCGACTTCCCCGTCCAGGCCATCCGCTGGTGCCTCGCCACCGCGGGCATCGAGGCCAAGGACATCGCCGCCGTCGCCTTCTACGACAAGCCGCTGTGGAAGTTTGAGCGGATGTTGAAGTCGCAGATCGCCACCTTTCCGCGGAGCTTCTCACAGTTCATCAAGGGCATGCCGAGCTGGTTCGCCACCAAGCTGCGCCTCGACAAGCTGCTCGAAGACGACCTCGGCTACAAGGGGCCCATCTTCTACGGTCAGCACCACCTCTCCCACGCCGCCAGCGCCTTTTACTGTTCAGGGTTCGAGGAGGCCGCCGTCCTCACCGTCGACGGCGTCGGCGAGTGGGCCACCACCTCCTGGGGCGTGGGCCGCGACCGCCGCATCGAGCTGAAAGGCGAGCTCCGCTTTCCGCACTCACTGGGCCTGCTCTACTCGGCGATGACCTACTACATCGGCTTCAAGGTCAACAGCGCCGAGTACAAGGTGATGGGCCTCGCCCCCTACGGAAAGCCCGAGTACGTCGACCGCATCAAGCAGCTCATCGACATCAAAGACGACGGCACCTTCCGTCTCGACATGCAGTACTTTGATTTCGATCACGGCATGCGCATGTACAATGAAGGCCTCGAGCGCGTGATGGGCCAGCCCACCCGCCCCCTCGAGACCGGCGAGCTCACCCAGTTCCACAAAGACGTCGCCCGCTCGCTGCAAGAGGTGGTCGACGAGGTGATGGTCAAGCTGGCCCGCCGCGTGCTCGACGAGACCGGCATGAACAAGCTCTGTCTGGCCGGCGGCGTGGCGCTCAACTGTGTCGCCAACGGCCACATCCTCCGCCAGACCGGCGTGCAGGACATCTTCATCCAGCCCTCGGCCGGCGACGCCGGCGGTGCCATGGGCGCCGCCCTGTGGGCCTGGCACGATCTCCTCGACAAGCCGCGCGCCTGGAAGCTCGATCAGGCCTACCTCGGCCCGGGCTACAGCGACGATGAGGTGCAGGCCACCCTCGACCGCTACGGCGCCGTCTACACCCGCCTCGACCGCCAGCCCCTCCTCGACCGCGTCGCCGAGCTGATCGACAGCGCCCAGGTCGTCGGCTTCTACCAAGGCCGCATGGAGTGGGGCCCCCGGGCGCTCGGTCACCGCAGCATCCTCGGCGACGCCCGCCACCCCGAGATGCGGGAGATCATCAACCGCAAGATCAAGATGCGCGAGGGCTTCCGCCCCTTCGCCCCCTCGGTGCTCGAAGAAGACATCGGTCACTACTTTGAGATCGACCGGCCGAGCCCGCACATGCTCCTGGTGGCCCCGGTGCGGCCGGAGCACCGCAACCTGCACGCCATCACCCACGTCGACCACTCGGCGCGCATCCAGAGCATCAACCGCGAGCAGGACGCGCTCTACTACGACCTCATCGCCACCTTCAAGCAGCGCACCGGCTGCTCGGTCGTCATCAACACCAGCATGAACGTGCGCGGCGAGCCGATCGTAAACACGCCCGACGACGCCTACCGCTGCTTCATGCGCACCGAGATGGACGCCATCGCCATGGGCTCCTTCCTGCTCCTGAAGTCCGATCAGCCGCGCCTGGAGCTGAAGAGCGCCCAGGAGGAGTTCGGGCTCGACTGAGGGCCGCCAGACTTTGCCTCCACCAGACAAGTCCGGCGATACACGGCGGCCGCGAGGAAACGCCATGCCCCGCGCGGTCGCCCGCCTGCTTGTCTGTTCGCTGCTCCTGGCTGCCGGTCGAGCCGAGGCCGCCGAGCTGCTGCTCCTCGACGCCGGGCCGGCCCTGGCCGACGGCGAAGGCGCCGTCTCCCTCGAGCTGCGCGGCCCCGCGCTGCAGCCCGGCGCCAGCCTCAAGATCCGCTCCGATCAGGGCAAGGTGAGCGCCATCGAGCTCGGCGCCGGCCTCGCCCGCTTCCAGTTCCTGCCCGACGCCCAACGCAGCGAGGCCGAGGCCCTCTTCGAGGTGCGGCTCAAGGGCCCCCAGGGCGATCTCGAAGAGACCCACCGCCTCGCCCTGCGCGCCCCGGGCGGCCCCCTGGCCCTCCTCGCCAGCCCGCCGGTCGCCGAGGCCGGCCAGCCCGTGCTGCTCAGCCTGACCGCGCCCCCCGGCCGCCAGGCCGCCGATCAGCGCCAGGTCTGGCTGAGCTGCAACCTCGGCACCGTCACCGCCCCCAAGGCCGCCCCCGGCGGCGCCTTTACCGCCACCTGGACCCCGCCCAAAGACCTCCCCAACTCCGCGCTGGCCGTCTGCGGCGCCGCCGACATGGCCGACCCTCAGCACCTCGGCGCCGCCGTCGTCGTTCCCGTGAAGGTGCGGCGCTCGATCACCTTTCAGGCCCCGCCCGAGTCCGAGGTCAACCTGCTCATCCAGGGCGAGCGCTTTGGCCCCTACAAAACCTCGCCCGCCGGCAGCTTCGCCGCCGACCTGATGCTCGATCCG
>JBEIQK010000081.1:0-13711 GCA_040376505.1 Alphaproteobacteria bacterium
CCTGCTGCGCCTCCTCGGCGAGGCGGCCCGCGCCGGGAAGGTGTCGGCGGTGGCCATTCCCCAGGACCCTGACCTGGCCCTCTTCTGCGACACCGTCGAGGCCGAGCTGGCCTTCGCCCCCACCGAGCGGCGGCTCGCCGACCGCGAAGCCCGCGTCGGGGCCGCCCTGCGGGCCCTGGACCTGGTGCCCCTGGCGGCGGAGGCGCCACAGTCTCTCTCCCGTGGCCAGCGCCTGCGCGTCGCCGTGGCCGGGGCCCTCACCGCCGGGCCGCGCCTGCTGCTGCTCGATGAGCCCACCGCCGGCCAGGATCTGCCCCAGGTCGACGCCATGATGGTGGCCCTCGACGGCGCGCTGGGCGAAGACACGCTCGTCTTCGCCACCCATGACCTCGACCTCGCCCTTCGGATGGCCAGCCGGATCGTTCTGCTCGCAGAGGGGCGGGTGCGCGCGGATGGGCCTCCTGCCGCGCTCCAGGCTGCGCTGGCCGCCGATGCCAGCCTGGGGGCCGCCTCGTGAAGGGTCAGCCGCCCCGCCTCTCGGCCCTGGCCCGGGTGCTGCTGCTGGGCGCCGCCAGCCTCGCCGCGGTGGCGGTGGAGCACGCCCTGCCCTTGGGCCTCCTCTGTGTCGGATGTGGCCTCGCCCTGGCGGCGACCCGACCGCCGCCCCGCCGCCTCCTCCAAGGGGGGCTGCTGCTGCTCCCCCTGGTCTGGAGCACGGTGCTCTCTCAGTCGCTCTTCTACCCGCTGGAGCCGCGGGTGCCCCTCCTGCAGTTGGGCCCCCTCACCTTCTGGCGGGAGGGCGCCCTCGCCGGTCTTGTGGCCGCCACGCGCTTCGTGGCCCTGACCCTGGGGGGCCTCGCCCTGTCTCTGTCCACGCCGACGCCGGTCCTCGCCGATACGCTGCAGCGCCTCGGCGCGCCGCCCGCCCTCGCCTTTTTGGCCAGCGCCGCCTTGCGCTTTGTGCCCACCGCCGGCGAAGAGCTGCTCGGCGTGCGAGAGGCGGCGGCGAGCCGGGGCCGGCCGATCTGGGCCCGCGGGCCGCTCGACTGGCTGCGACTGGAGCTGGCCCTCCTGCGGCCGGTGATCTCGAGGGCCCTGCGCCGGGCCAGCGCCCTGGCCGAGTCCCTGGAGGCGCGCGGCTTCGATCCGGCGGCCCTGCCCGATCCCGAGCCGATGCCGCCGGGGCGCTGGGACCGGCCGGCCCTGCTGCTGGCGGGCGGGACAGTGGCGGCGCTGTGGGCGGCACGCGCGCTGTATCTGCTCTACACCGCCGAGCTGCTCTACCTGCCAGCGCTGCGGCCCGTCTACGCCCTGGTGCGCGTCTGGCTGTGAGCCCTACCAGTAGCCGTCGCGGCGCAGGCGGTCGCGCACCGCCTCGGAGATCGGGGCACCCTGAACAGAGCCCGACTCATCCCGCTGGGCGGCGGCGCGGAGGGCGCGAAGGGCGGCCTCGGCCTCGGGCTCTTCGACGACCGCCCAGCCCTGGGGCCCAAGCGCCCGCAGCGCGGCAGGGCCCTCGGCGGGCGAGGCGCCCGGCTCCTGGCCCGTGAGCAGCAGCGATCGATCACCCGCCACAATCCAGTCGCGATCCAGTCGACCGCCATCCTCGCGCACGACGCGCCCCTGGGCCAGGGCGGGGCGCCGGGCGGCCGGCTGACCGTAGATGAGGGGCAGCAGGTCGACGCCATCGGAGAGCGCAGGCAGCGTGGCGCCGGCGGCGGTGAGCAGGGTGGGAAAGAGGTCGGTGAGGGAGACGTCCGCCGAGACCACCTCTCCGGCATGCGACCGGTCGGGCAGGCGAATGAGCAAGGGCACCCGCAGCACCTCGGGGGCGAAGTTGCCCTGGTGGCCCATGCGCGGCGCGTCTCCGAGTGACTCACCGTGGTCGCCCACCACGATGATCAGCGTGTTGGCGAGCTGATCGGCCTCCTCCAGGGCGTCGAGGATATGGCCCAGGTGGGCGTCGGCCCGCGCGGCGGCCTCGCCATAGGTCTGCGCGAGGAGGGCGCGCAGCTCGGGATCAGCGGCGAGTTGGGCGTGGATGGCGCGGATGCGCTCTTCGGTGTCGCGCCGGCCAGGGCCCTCGTGAATCCAGGAGGCGAAGCTTGGGTGAACGGTCTTCGGGTCCTGCTCCCGCAGGCCATAGGGAAAGTGCGCCTCCTTCAGGTGGAGCAGGCCAAACCAGGGGCCCTCCTGCGCCAGATCGTCGATCACCCGCGCTTCGCAGGGGTCGGGCTCCCCTTCGATAAAGGTGTCGACGCCACGCTCAAAGCCGGCGCCAAAGTGCAGCGTGGACGGATGGGGCGGCCGGTCTCCCTTGGCGTCCTTGGGGATGGCCGGCGGCGGGCTGCAGTGGTCCCGCTCCTCCACCATGTCGCGGGGCGGCGGCGGCGGCGCCTTGCTGGAGCGCATCTTGCCCTCGGGGCCGCGGGGGCGGCGGCCCTTCCCATCGCGGCGCTCGCTGGGAACCGGGGTGTAGAGGAGCGTGTGGTAGCCATACAGCTTGAGCACCGCCGGCTGGGTGGGCAGACCGCCGCGGATCTCGTCGCCAAGGTCGAGCAGACCGGCGTGGGCGGGCAGCAGGCCGGTAAACATCGAGGCGTGAGCCGCCGCCGTAAAAGTAGCGGTGCTCCAGGCCCGCCGAAAGCGCACCGACTGGGCCGCCAGGGCGTCGAGCTCCGGGGTGGGCGGCGTTGGAAAGGGCGCCCGCAGCCCCTCGGCCGACCAGCCATCGGGCTCTCCGGCCGCCGCGCTGAGCACGTCGGCGCGCAGGCTGCAGATCGTCACCAGCAGCAGATTGGGGGGTCGGGTCCAGGGCCGCGAGGGGGTGGCGGCGAAGACCGGCTCCAGCGGCGGCTCCGCAGCGGGGCGCCACCAGAGCGCCGTCAGGGCCGCCACGGCGGCGAGGCCGAGGCCGATCGGTGCTCGAAGTCCAACCCGTGCCATCTGCGGCCTCTTGGCGCCCCAGGGTCCATCCAGCGCCGCCGCTCTTGTAGATCAGGCGGCCCGTCTTGCCCAGCCTGGGCCAAAAGGCTTGTACCCAGGGCCCGATCGGCGCGGCCTACCTCAACCGGCCCAGGGGACAAGGTTGAGATCCTGGATGATCCCCTCCTCTTCGGCGTCGTAGGCGGCGTTGAAGCTCACCTTGATGTAGTCGCGCTCGGCCAGGGTGGGGCCCTCCCCCTCGGGGACGCCGAGCGCTTCGAGGGCGTCGCGGAAGGAGGGATCGTCGGGGTAGGCGTAGATCACGCCGATCTCCTCCAACACCACCTGCTCGCCCATCAAGCCGCGCACCCAGAGCTGGTGGCGGCCGTCGTGGTAGCACAGGCCCCGGTAGCGCTGGAGGATGTTGAGCAGCCGATCGCGGGGGATCTCCACGGCGACGAGGCTGAGCGGCTTGTCGAGCTGGATGCCCGACTGGCGGTCGGTGAGCGCCTGGTAGAGCAGCTTGTAGGGGGGCTCCATCGCGGCGACCAGCGCCCGATGCACCGCTTCAAGGCGATCGGGCGGCAGGCTGACCGTGAGGCGGGTGTAGCCACCTTGGAGCACCTCGGGCTTGAAGAAGGCGGCGGGCTCGAAGCCATCGGGCTCGCCGTGGACGGTGACGCTTTGGGCCTTGGCTTCCATGGGCTCGACCTCGAAGGGGGGCAGCGCCGCCTGTTAGCCCGCTCGCCTCCGTCGCCCAATGGGAGCCCGCCATGGTCTGGGTCGCCGCCACCTTCGCCCTGTGCAATCTGGCCGCCTTTGCCGTGTTCGTGGGCGACAAGCTCGCCGCAAAGATGCGCTGGCGGCGCGTCCCCGAGCGGCGACTCGTCCTGCTGTGCGCGGTTGGCGGCGGGCTCGGGGCCTTCTTCGCCATGGCGCTGGTACGACACAAGACCCAACACCGCGAGCTGCGGCGGCGCTGCGCGGGGGCCAGCCTGCTCGGCCTGGGGCTCTTCTTCGGCCTCGGCTGGGCGGTGACGAAAGGATGACGGAGAAGGGGGCGCTGACAGGGGCGCGGGCCTGTGAAGGCGGCCGGGCGGCGTGCTAGACGCCGGCCCCGATGGAGCCCCCTGCCATGACGCTGTTTCGGCACCCCGAAGACCGCCTCCCCGTGCTGCTGTTCACGCTGCTCTTCGCCCTGGACATGACGATCTACGCGACCGCCACGGCCTGGTGGATCCCGCCGCTGTGGATGCTCGTCGGCATCATCCCCAAGGGTTGGGTCTGCGCCTGGAACCATCACCACCAGCACGTCCCCACCTTCCGCTACGCCCTGCCCAACCGGATGGTGGAATTCGTCTTTGGCACGCTCACCGGCGTCACCTCCCACGCCTGGTACCTGCACCATGTGGTCGGCCACCACATGAACTACCTGGACCAGACCAAGGACGAGAGCCGCTGGAAGCGGGCCGACGGCAGCACCATGGGCGAGCATGAGTACTCCTTCGACGTGGCGATCACGGCCTACCCGCGGGCCTGGGCGGTGGGCGCCCACTACCCCAAGCAGCGGCGCATCTTCCTGGGGATGGGGCTCCTCCAGCTCGCCTTTGTGGGCACCCTCGCGTGGTTCAACTGGTACAACGCCCTCTTCTGCGTGGCGATCCCGATGGCCCTGTCGCTGTACCTCACGGCCTGGGCCACCTACTTCCACCACGTCAACCTCGACACCGATGTTCCCACCGAGGCCAGCTACAACATCCTGCACCGCGGCTACAACCTGATGACCGGCAACCTCGGCTACCACACGGCCCACCACATGAAGCATGGGCTGCACTGGAGCAAGCTGCCGAAGTACCACGCCGAGCTGGCCCCGCGGATCCCCCCCTGGCTCTACCGCGAGCCGGGCATCCCCTTCGTCTGGAAGGACGCCCAGAAGGACCTCGTGGCCATGCCGACCTCCGAAGAAGCCGCCGCCTGGCGGGCCGAAGCCAACGCAGCGCGGTAAGCGCTTCGCGTCATGCCACCGACCCACTACTTCATCCGCGACATCCGCATCGAGCCCAACATCGTCCTCGCCCCGATGGAGGGCGTGACCGATCTCACCTTCCGGCGCCTGATCCGCAGCATCGGCGGCGCCGGCCTCACGGTCACCGAGTTCGTGGCCAGCGAGGGCCTCAAGCGCGGCGTCGGGCGCATGGTCGACATGGCCCAGTTCGACCCCGACGAGCGGCCGGTGGCCATCCAGATCTACGGCCGCCGCCCCGACAGCATGGCCGAGGCCGCGCGCATCGTGCAGGACATGGGCGCCACGATCTGCGACATCAACATGGGCTGCCCCTCCAAGAAGGTCTGCGCCCACTCCGGCGGCTCCAGCCTGCTGCGCGAGCCGGCTCTGGCCATCGAGATTGTCAAGGCCGTGCGGGCCGCCATCTCCATCCCGCTCACCGTGAAGATGCGCAGCGGCTTTGACCACAGTCAGCGCAACGCGCCGGACTTGTCCTACGCCCTGCAAGAGGAGGGGGTGGAGGCCATCACCATCCACTGGCGCACCCGCACCGATCTGTACGGCGGCGTGCGGGCGGTCGACAAGATCGCCGAGACCAAGGCGCGCCTGCGCATCCCGGTGATCGGAAATGGCGACGTCCTCGACATCGACAGCGCCCTCGCCATGTTCGCCGACACCGGCTGCGACGGGGTGATGATCGGCCGCGGCGCCATTCGCAACCCCTGGGCCCTCCTTCAGGTGGCCCAGCACCTGCGCGGCGAGCCCGTGGTGACCGTCACCGCCGCCGAGCGGCGCCGGGTGCTGCTCTCCTACTTGGAGTCGCTGCAGCCGGTCTTTGTGCGCGAGCGCGCCGTGCTCGGCCGCTTCAAGAAGATCGCCAACTACTTCACCAAGGGCCTGCCCTACGGCTCGGTGCTGCGCATCGCCATCCTGCACAGTCAGACGATTGAGGAGGCGGTCGACCGCACCGAGGACTTCTTCGCCCGCCTCGTCGCCTACGAAGGCGGCGACCGCAGCGCCTTCGCCGGCCTCGACGCCGAAGACGCCCCGATTGAGGAGGGTGAGCCGGTCGACTAAAGGGGCTTGCGCATCCAGCGGTGAACAATGCCGGCGTCGAGAAACTCCGGCCCCTCGGCGAGGTAGCCGAGCCGCTCGTAGAAGGCGATGGCGCTGTCCTGGGCGGCCAGCAGCACCTCGGACTGTCCACGGCTTCGGGCCTCGGCCTCCAGCGCGACCATCAGGGCCCGGCCGACGCCGGCGCTGCGGCGATCGCGGCGCACGGCCACCCGCTCGGCCTTGGCCACCCCATGCCCCTTGTCGCGCATCCGGGCGGTGCCCTGGGGCAGGGGCCCGGCGTCTTCCACCACGAAGTGCACGGCCACGCCGTCCTGATCGTCCACCTCTTCGTCTTCGGGCACGGCCTGCTCTTCGATGAAGACCACCCGCCGCAGGGCGAGCAGGCGGGGCGTCCACGGCCCCAATCCGACACAGACCTCGACCTTCATTCGGCGCTCCACTGGGCCCGCAGCTCGGTGGGGCTGGCCCAGACGGCGTGACCAGGGGCTACATAGGTCTCGTTTACCCGCTGCACAAAGGCGCGCAGGAAGGTGGCGCCGTCGGTCTCGGCGCCGTCGGCGTTCTTGAGGTTGTTGGTGAGCCCCAGATCGTGAATGTGGAAGTAGAAGACCTGCGGGCCATAGGCGCTGCGGTGGTTCAAGGCCTCGCGCAGGTAGTGCTCCACGATGGTGAAGTCGGCCTCGCTCCAGGAGACCGAGCCACCTTCGTTCAGGTAGTCGAGGAGGAAGAGCCCGGAGCGGTGCCACTCGTCGAGCTTGAGCGTCGCCGTGTTGAGGCCGGGCAGGTAGAGCAGGTCGGAGTAGGCCGAGGCGTCGTCCCAGGCGGTGTAGGGGCCGAGCATCCAGGGCTCGGAATAGGCGCTGGGGCGCCAGGGCGTGGGATCCTTGCCGCGGGCGTCGTCGTAGACCACGTCGTAATTGGCCCAGGTCTGGGCAAAGTAAGACAGGTCATAGCCCCGGCTGCCGTCGGCCCGGGCCATCGTGGCGTAGGCGTTGACCCAGTCCCAGTCCCACATGCCGTGGCGGTCGGCGCTGATGACAAAGCGCCCGCCGCCGGGGATGTTGCGGTCGACCACCACGTTGCGGGCGTCGATGTAGGCCATGTAGCAGGACTGATCGCCGGGCAAACAGTAGTCCGGGTCGTCGGGGAAGCAGCAGTCGCCGCCGCGCTCGGGGTCACAGTAGTAGGGGCTGGACGGCGCGCACTCATCGGGGGTGACGTCGCGCACATCCTTGTTGGTGCAGGAGTAGCAGGGCCGGTTGTGCACCATCGTGCCGAGCGTGAATCCGCGGCTGGCCAGATCGGCGAAGATGTCGGTCATGCCGCAGCGCTCCACCGCCACCGAGAAATTGTAGGTGATGCCGAGCGAGACGGGCACCCCAAGCCCTTCGAGCACATCGGCGTTGGCGCGGATCACCGCCACCTCGCGCTCGACCGTGTCGGTGTCGAGGCCGAGGCAGGGCTTGTTGATCATGTCGTCCGACGGCTCTTCGATGTTGGTGGCGATGAACAGAGACAGGGGCGCCACATCGGTGCGGGGCTGGTCGGGCCAGGCGTCAAAGGCGACGAAGCGCAGCGCGGCGCCCGCCGGGGCGGTGATCAGCACCAGATCGCCGCGATCGCCGGGGGGCACCATCCCCACCACCGGCGCGTCGAGGGGGGTGCTGGCCACGAGACCGCCTGTGGACAGGAGGAGCAGGGAGAGGCCGCCGTCGCCCGTCCCGACCGCATAGGCGAGCCCAGTGCTGGGATCGGCGGCGATGCGCGAGACGGTGAGGTCGAGGGCGAGGCTCTCGCGGGGGGCCTCGCCGAGGGGGGCGGTCACCACGCTGCCATCGACAATCGCCCAGTAGCGCCCCGCGGCGGCGTCGACGCTGATGTCGGTGATCGCCGCCCCCAGGCTCAGGGCGTCGCCCACCGGCGTGAGACCGGGCAGAGACCAGAGGCTCAGTCGCCCGCCCGCCGCGTCAACCGCCAGCGCCCTGTCGTCGCCCACGCGCAGCAGGTGATCGACGCCGCCGCCGGACAGGGTCTGGCCGAGCAGCACCCCGGCGCTGTCGACCAGGGCCAGGGTGCCGGCGGCCTCGTCGGAGAGCAGCAGCCCGGCGGGCCCGGCGGCGCAGGGGCCCGCGAAGCCAGTCGCCACCTCATCGGGCAGGCGAAAGACCCGGCTCACCTTGTTGTAGGTGCGGTCGGTGCGGCCCTCGCGGGCGACGTCGGCCACCTCCACCGGCTTGCCGGGGCGAACCAAAAACAGATCGCCGCTGTCTTCGTCGAGGCACATCGCCGCCACCGGGGCCGAAGGCACGATGCGGCCGCTGGTCCAGTCCGGGCCGCTCTCGGCGCAGTCGGGATCGCTGGCCGGCGCGGAGAGGCACCAGTCGCCGGTGGGGTGAACGAGGGCGTTGGTCAGGTAGCGGATCGTCTGCCCATCTTCGTCGAGCAGGTAGGTGTAGTCATTGGTGCCCGAAAACAGCGCCGCTTTGGGGCCCGTGAGGTCGGGGATCTCGCCCGCGCCGATCAAGACGAGGCTGTAGCCCGTGACCGGGGCGGCGGTGTCGGCCGAGTCGGGGCCGTCGGCGCCCTCGCCCGCACCGCCCACCTCCGCGCCCTCGCCGGCGGTGGTGTCGGTGCCAGGGTCCAGGCGAAAGCAGCCCGAGAGCAGCAGGATTGTGAACAGTCGACTCATGGGCTGAGGCTCCCGGTCAGCAGGCCGACGCCGCTGCCTGTACGGTTGGTGCCCGAATACCACATCCACAGCGTGTCGCCATCGAGCCACATCGAGGTGCCGAGCACGCTGTTCTCATCCCAACTCTCGCCGGGCCCGGGCCCGAGCAGTGGCTCTGCGGCGCGGGTCCAGCGCTGTCCGTCCAGGCTCACGGCCCAGCCCACTTGAAACTCGCCGCTCTGTCCGCCGGAGTAGGCCATGTAGTAGGTGCCGTCGACATAGAGCACATCGGCGCTCTTGACCTGGCCTTGCTCCCACACCTCCTCGGCCGAGAAGACCGGGCCCATGCAGGAGCGCTGCCAGTCGATCCCATCGGTGGACAGGGCGTACCCGAGGTGGTGGGCGCCCGTGGAGTACCACAGCTCGTAGAAGCCGTCGCGAAAGACCACCGTGGGGTGGGCCACGCCGTTGGCCTCCCAATCGGAATTGGCCGGGTCGGGCGAGAAGACCGGGTTGTCGGCGTGCTCGGTGAAGCTGCGGCCGTCGCTGGAGGTGGCGAGGCCGAGCGCCAGATCGCCAGTCTCGCTGCTGCGGCCGGTGTACCAGAGCTGCACCTGGCCGTCGACCAGAACGGCCCCAGGGGAATTGGTGGCGTAGCGCTGCCAGCTCCCCTCTTCGTCGGTGTGCGCGGGAAAGAGCGGGTTCGACGGGTGGCGCTCCCAGACGAGGCCGTCTGTCGAGGTGGCGAGGCCCACCTCGTAGTCGGTGGCGGCCGAGCCGGCGTAGTAGAGCAGCCACTCCTCGCCGCGGCGAAGCACGGTGGGGAGCAGCACGCCGGCATCATCCCAGGCGCCTTCGGGGCCCGCGGTGAAGACCGGGTTCTCGGGCGCCCGCACCAGGGGCGGCAGGGCCAGGATGGCGCTGGCCAGCTCCACGGGCTTCTCCAGCCCCAGGGCGTAGCCGAAGGGCCGCAGGTCCAGGCTGCCCGCGGTCTGTCCACGGTTGCCCGCGGCGCGGGCGGCGGCGGCGAGGTTCAGTCGACCGACCGGCAGGGCGCTGACGCAGCCCGAGAGGCGCCCGGCGGCGTCGGTCTTGCCCTCGATCAGGTGGCCCAGGCCCTCGCCCTCGATCCAGGCCTCGGCCCCCGCCACCGGGCTGCCCTCGCAGGTGACCACCACGTCGAGGCAGATGGTGTCGCACTGATCGAAGGGGCGCTCCGGGACCGTCAGGGCGAGACTGAGGTCAGCGGCGCAGGCCGTGACGACCTCGCCGCTGTCATCGGGCTCGACTGGATCGGGCGCATCCGGCGCTTCGGCGCCTGGGTCTGCCGTCTCCTCCACGAGAGAGGGGCCGATGCAGGCGAGGAGCAGGAGGGCGAGGGTCATGGGGTCCTGGGTAGGCGGCGTCGCCGAAAGGGCCACAGGTCGAGGGCGGGCAGCGGGCGGGGGGCGCCTCCGCGGCAGGCGGGCCGCACCTCGGCTGCCCCCAGTGTAGCCCCGACTGGGGCGATGGCCACCGCCTCTTCTGCCCGCGGGGGCAGGTCGGCGAGGGCGCAGCAGGCTACCGGACAGAGGCCGTAGACATCGCCGAGGGAGAGGACTGCGCCAGTTCGACCGAGGTTTCTCGGCCGCTCAGCGGGCGTCGTACTTGAAGCGGCTGTTGGCCACCCGAAAGCGGTCGCCGCTCTTCAGCGCGCGGCGCTCGGTGGCGTCGTTGTTGACCACCAACTGGGCCCGCCAGCTCGTCTTTCGCTCGATGACGTGCTGCTTTCCGTCCCAGGTGATGGCCGCCACCTCGCCCCAGGCCAGCCAGCCGTCGACGTGGACCTGGGCGTCGCCGCCAAAGGACAGACCCCGGTCTTCGGGGAACCAAAAGCGATTGGGATCGTCTTCGCGGATGACGCGGGCATTCTCGATGAGGCTGTTGTCTTCTTGCAGCTTCTTCAACATGTCGGCGGTCATGGCGAAGGTCGCCTGCGACGCCTGCTCGGGCTCGACGTTCTTCGGCTCGTAGCGCGCCATGTAGTCCACGCAGCGGCCGCGGTAGAAGCGGTCGGACTTCGCGTCGGAGAGGAAGACCAGGGTGAAGCGCCCCACCTGGATCTCATCCCCTGGCTTTAGGGGCTGCTGCTTGGTGACCTTGCCATTGACCTGGATGCCGTTCTGGCTGTCGAGATCTTCGACGGTGACGTTCTGTCGACCGACCAGGATGCGGGCGTGCTGGCGGCTGACCGACACATTGGGCAGCACAAGATTGCACTCCTCACCGCGGCCCACCACCGTCTCCCCCTCTTTCAAGGGGTAGACCTGGGCCTTCTGGTGACTCATCTTGATGACGAGGCGCGGCATTACAAGCTCCTTTCGACGAGGGACCGCTCAGTCCACCACAACCAGCGCGGCGCCCGCAGCGACCTGGGCGCCCGCCTCTACGCAGATGGAAGCTACCACCCCTGGCCGCGGCGCACGAACGATGTGCTCCATCTTCATGGCCTCCATCACCACGAGCGGCGCGTCGGCCTCGACGGCCTCGCCGACCGAGACGCAGACGCGGACGATCTTTCCGGGCATCGGCGCGGTGCCGCCGCCCCGGGCCTGGGCCGCGTCGGAGGCGACCGGGCGATCGGGCAGGCGCACCACATAGACGGTGGCCTCGTCGGTCTGCACCCAATGGGCGCCGGCAGGCCCGGCGGCCACCACCGTGTAGCGGCTGGCGACGCCGTCCACCTCCAGGCGCAGGTCGAGGCCCTCCTGGCCCAAGACCCGCACCACCACGGGCGCGTCGAGGAGGGCCGGGGCCTCACCCGGGTAGGCGAGGCCGTCCTCGCCGCGGTCGGGGCGGAGCACAAAGGTGCCGCCCGGACCGTCTTCCAGACAGAGCTGCCCCACCGTGCCGTTGACCTCCAGCCGGTAGGGCAGGGCCGGCCAGGGGTTGTTGCGAAAGCGCGGACGGAGGCCGGGCAGGGGGCGCGCGGCCCGGGCGTCGAGGAGGGGGCGCAGCAGGGCGGCGGCGAGGGCCCCGACAGGCGGCCGGGCGGGCGGGCGCAGATCGGCGGCGTGCTCTTCGAGGAGGCCGGTGTGCAGGGCACCTTCGGCCACCGCGGGCAAGGCGAGCAGGCGGAGGAGCCACTCCCGGTTGGTGACCATGCCGAGCAGGCGCATCCGCGAGAGGCCGGCCCGCAGGCTCGACAGCGCGGATGCGCGGGTGGGGCCGTGGCCGATCAGCTTGGCCAGCATCGGATCGTAGGCCGAGCCCACCTCCATGCCGTCGGCCAGCGCGGCGTCGACGCGCAGATCGCCTCGGGGTGGCTGCCAGCACAAAACGCGCCCCCCGGTGGGGAGGTAGCCTCGATCGGGATCTTCGGCGTAGAGCCGCACCTCGACGGCGTGGCCCTCGCAAAACTGGTCTTCGGGCCGCAGGCTGAGGGCTTCGCCGCGGGCCACCGCGAGCTGAAGCGAGACGAGGTCGACGAAGGCGACCTCCTCGGTGACGGGGTGCTCCACCTGGATGCGGGTGTTCATCTCGAGGAAGTAGTGCTGGCCGTCCTCATCGACGATGAACTCCACCGTGCCGGCGCTGGTGTAGCGCACCGTGGCGGCGGCCCGCAGCGCGTCGGCGTGGAGAGCCGCGCGCCGGGCCTCGCCCGCCGGGCCGACGAAGGCGGGGCTGGGGGCCTCTTCGAGCACCTTCTGGTGCCGGCGCTGCACGCTGCACTCCCGCTCGCCGAGGTGCAGGAGGTTGCCGTGCGCGTCGCCGATCACCTGCACCTCGATGTGGCGCGGGCGGCGCAGGTAGCGCTCCAGGATGAGCCGGTCGTCGCCAAAGGCGCCCTTGGCGAGGCGGCGGGCCTCGGCCAGCGCAGCCGGCAGGTCAGGGGCGGCCTCGACCACCCGCATGCCCTTGCCGCCGCCGCCAGCGCTGGCCTTCACCAGCACGGGGTAGCCGATGCGTGCGGCTGCGGCGAGGAAGGCGCTGTCATCGGCGTCATCGCCGTCGTAGCCCGGCACGGTGGGCACGCCGGCGGCGGCCATCCGTTGGCGGGCGGCGGCCTTGCTGCCCATCGCCGCGATGGCCTCGGGGGTCGGCCCCACCCAGAGGAGCCCGGCGTCGATCACCGCCTGGGCGAAGTCGGCTCGCTCGGAGAGAAAACCGTAGCCCGGGTGGACCGCGTCGGCGCCGAGCGCCTGGGCGGCCTGGAGCAGGCTGCCGATCGACAGGTAGCTGTCGATGCGGGCGGCGGCGTCGGCGGCGGCGACGTGGGGCGCCCCGGCGTCGGCCTCGGTGTAGACCGCCAGGGCCCGCAGGCCCTCGGCCTTGGCGGTCTCAAAGATGCGAAGGGCGATCTCGCCGCGGTTGGCGACCAGGAGTGCGGTCATGGGGCGCAGTGCGGGGCTCAATGGCGGAACACTCCCCAGGAGGTGGTGCCTTGGACAGGCGCAGAACAGACCGCAGACAGACAGAGGCCCAGCACGTCGCGGGAGTCCGCCGGATCGATGATGCCGTCATCCCAGAGGCGGCCGGTGGCGTAGAGTGCTGTGCTCTCAAAGTCCACCTTGCCAGCGATGAGCTGCTTCATCATCGTCAGCTCCTCTTCGTTGACCCGCTTGCCGGCGCGCTCGGCGGCCTGGCGCTTGATGATGTCCAGCACGCCGGCGAGCTGCTCGCCGCCCATCACGGCGATGCGGTGATTGGGCCAGGTGAACAGAAAGCGGGGGCTGTAGGCCCGGCCGTTCATCGCGTAGTTGCCGGCCCCGTAAGAGGCGCCCGTCTGCAGCGTGATGGCCGGCACCGTGGAGTTCGACACCGCGTTGATCAGCTTGGCGCCAGCGCGGATGATGCCCTCCTCCTCCACCGCCCGACCGACCATGAAGCCGGTGGTATTGTGCAGGAAGAGCAGCGGGATGTTGCGCTGGTTGCACAGGGCGATGAACTGCGCGCCCTTGTCGGCGCTTTGGGGCCACAGGATGCCATCATTGGCCAGGATGCCCACCGGGTAGCCGTGCAGCTCGGCGAAGCCGGTGACCAGGGTGGGCCCGTAC
>JBEIQK010001092.1:0-1721 GCA_040376505.1 Alphaproteobacteria bacterium
CAGGAACACAGGTGCAATGGGTGGATTGGCTACCGCCAGCCATCGGGCATGCGAACGTCCGGCTGGATGGGCCGACCGAAGCCCTGCTCCTCGCCGGCGTGGTCCACGTCGATGAACTGACCTTCGCCGATCGCATCGACTGGGAGGACTGGATCTTCGAGCTGCAAGGCGGCCACCTCGACAACATCGCCGGCGAGGCCACCGCCGACTACTTCGCCCTCGACCTCGCCGTGGTCTCCAACGGCGGCATCCGGATGCGCAACAACATCGGCGACTTCACGGGCAGCGCCGATCTGCGCTTCGTCGGCGACACGTCGCGGCCGGGTCTCGTCGGGGTGGTCCGGGCTGAGCCGGGCGGGCGGGTCTACCTCAAGGAGCGGCAATTCGAGATCGTTCGCACCGAGCTCAACTTCTTTGACCCCTACGCCTACGATCCCGATCTGGACATCTCGCTGAACACCGCAGTGCGCGCCCGCGAAGAGGCCTATGACATCGACTTTCGGGTAAGCGGCCCCTACAGCGACTGGCGGGCCGAGGCCAGCAGCAACCCGAGCCTGCCAGAGGCCGACATCAACGCCCTGCTGGTCTTTGGGATGACCACCGCCGAGCTGGAGCGCTATGGCGGCCTCACCGGCGCCATCGCCGCCGAGGGCAGCGACCTGTTGGCCAGCCGCTTTGGCCTCGCCGAGACGGTGGGCGAAGGGGTGGGCACCATCTTCGGGGTCGACGTGCTGCGCCCCGAGCGCATCGACATCGTCTCGGGCGTAAACGAACGCGGATCGGGCACCATCTCCAGCGAGGTGCGGGTGCTCGCCGAGTGGGATCTGGGCTGGAGCACCACCTTTATCTATGAACAGAACCCGGTCCGCCCCACCGATCTGTACATGGGCTTTGAGAAGCGACTCGCTCGCCAGCTCTTTCTTCGCAGCTACTGGGCCAGCGAGCAGATCGGCCGCACCCTGCCGATCGGCGGTGCCCTCGGTGTTGAGACCAACATCCGCTGGGAGATTCAGTGAGCGGCGGGTTGCTGGCGCTCCGGCTCCTCGCGGCCACGGCGCGGGCCGACGAGCTGGCCTGGTATGTCGACGCGCCGATTGAGTCGGTTCAGCTCCAGGCCCCCGAGGGCGGCTTGCCCGAGGAGAACCTCGAGCCGCTGCTCCGCCTCAAGCAGGGCGACACCCTCGATCTGGCCAAGGTGCGCCAGGACATCGCGCTGCTCTATCGCACGGGCGCCTTCGCCCAGGTGGAGGCCGTCGCCACCCCCTTTGTCGTCGAGGAGGACGGGCGGGTGCGCACCACCGTGATGCTCACCTACCTGGTGCGATCGCCGCCGCGCCTCGCGGAGCTGCGTGTGGACGGTGCGCGGGGGGCCTCCGCCCGGGTGGCCCGCGCGGCCGTCGGGCTGGAGGAGGGTGGCACCTTCTACGCCGCCGAGGACGCCAGTCTCGTGGCCAGTCGAGTGACCGAGGCCTTGCGCCGCGACGGCTGGGTGGAGGCCAAGGTGGAGGCGCGGGTGGGCCAGACCGCTCTCGAAGAGCCCACTCTCACCGTTCAGGTCACGGCCGGCGTCCCCGCTCGGTATGGCGACATCGAGATCTCCGCCGATGTCCTGGAGGCAGACGACCGTTGCGGCCTGCGCGATCGCCGCGCGGCCCGCCGCGGCGACCCCTGTGATCTGACCACCCGGCAGCTTCGCCGGTGGCTGCGGCAGGCCGGCGTGC
>JBEIQK010000734.1:0-3312 GCA_040376505.1 Alphaproteobacteria bacterium
CCCTACGACCCCGACTGGTGGCGCACCGCCGAGCTCTTTCCCCAGGACGAGGCCCAACTCCAGGCCGTCTTCGCCGCGCTCGACACCCTGTCGGCCGACCGCCTGCGCGGCGGGCCCACCATCAACGACGTCGCCCAACTCCAGGCGATGAAGCTCCACTTCGCCCACCCCGAGCGCGACAACCGCCTGCTCTGCCGGGCCGGCCACTCCGACCTCTCCTTCGACCCGCACGGCAACATCCGACTGTGCTACTTCCTGCCCCCCGTCGGCACCATCTTCGACGCCACCCCCCTCTCGCTCCTCTGGGATGGGCCCTCGGCCCTGCGCCGCCGCTGGGAGGTGAGCCGCTGCGATCGACGCTGCAACCTGCTCAACTGCAACTTCGAGCGGAGCTGAGCGATGGAGCCCTTCACGCTGTCGATCGGAGACACCCTCGATCTGCACACCTTTCAGCCCCGGGAGATCGGCAGCCTGATCCCCGAGTGGATGGATCAGAACCGCCGGGCCGGCCGCCACTGTCTGCGCCTGATCACCGGCAAGGGCACCGGCGCGCTGCGAAAAGGCGCCCTGGCCCTCGTCGAGCGCCATCCCTTTGTGTCGAAGATCGAGACCGACGCCAACTGGGGCGCCCTGGTGCTGCACCTGCGGCCGCGCAGCGAAGACGAAGCCCGGGTGCGGGCCATCCTCACCGCCATCCCCTCCTTTGTTCACGCGCTGGAGGTTCTGGCCGCGGCAGGCCCGCCGGGCGCCTGGCTGGGCGGCGGCTTTGTGCGCGATCGGGTCTGGCAACACCTGCACCGCCGCGCCGAGGATCCGCCCACCACCGATCTCGACGTGGCCTGGTTCGGCGCTGGCGACCCGGCGGCCGACGCCGAACACACCCGGCACCTCTCCGAGGCCCTGGCCCTGCCCTGGGATGTGGCCGATCAGGCCCGCTTTGGCGCGACCTCGGCCGAGGCTGGCGTCGCGCGCTGGCCAGAGACCGCCACCGCCATCGGCGCCCGCCTCAGCGGCGTTGGGCTGGAGCTGCTGGCCCCCCACGGCTGGGACGACCTGCTCGGACTCGTGGTGGCCCCCACGCCCACCACGAGCCCCACCCTCTTTCGCGCCCGCTGCGCCGCCAAGCGCTGGCGCCAGCGATTCCCGCTGCTGCGCGTGGAGCCGGGCCCGCAGACCGAATAGGCCGCACCGATGGCCGCATCCGAACCCGTCGCCCGCGAGGGCCAGCCCCCCTTCTCCGTCGGTGACGAGTGCGCGCTTCGCTACAGCGTGGCCTTCATCTGGCTGATCACCGGGCTGCTGGTGCTGCACCCCCAGTACCAGCAGGTGGGCGCCCGCCACCTCGCCGCCCTTGGCCTGCCGTCCAGCCTGATGTGGGCCACCTGCGCCGGCGAGGTCCTGCTCGGGATTTACCTGCTCCGGCGGCCAATGGCGCGTTGGGTCATCTACCTGCAAATGGCCGCCATCCTCGCCTTCTCGGCCATCCTGGCGGTGTACGAGCCCAGCTACCTGGTCCACCCCTTCGGCATTCTCACCAAGAACCTGCCGATCCTGGCCATCCTGCTCACCCTGCGGTGGGGCCGGGTCGAGGGCTGGAGCCCCCGGGTGATGTGGCTCCTGCGGGTGGGCGTGGCCCTGCCCTGGCTCACCGAGGGGCTCTTCCCCAAGATCCTCTTTCAGCAGGTGCGCGAGCTTGAGCTGGTGGCGTCGAGCCCCTTCTCCTGGGGCGATCCGGCGCTCTTCCTCCGCGTCATCGGCGCCATCGAGATCCTGAGCTTCCTGCTTGCGTTGCTGGCCCGCGGCGCCCTGCTGCGCGCGGTGCTCCTGGCCCAGGCCGCCGGGCTCGTCCTCCTGCCCCTCCTGGTCACGCTGGAGATCCCCCTCATCTGGGTGCACCCCTTCGGGCCGCTGACCAAAAACGTGCCCCTCCTCATCGGCACCCTGGCCGTGTGGCGCCGGTGTACGCGCTAAAGGCCCTCCACGTGCTGGCGGCCTGCCTCTTCTTCGGGGCCGGGCTGGCCAGCGCCTGGTACAAGCTGCGGGCGAGCCGGGCCGATTCGGTGGCGGTGGTGGCCTGGATGGACCGCGAGGTGGTGCTGGCCGACTGGCTCTTCACCATCCCGTCGGGGCTGCTGCTGCCGATCACCGGCCTCGCCATGGTCTACGGCTACGGCCTGCCGCTCACCACGCCCTGGGTGCTCTACGCCTTGATCGGCTACACCGCCGCCGGCCTCACCTGGCTGCCCGCCGCAGCGCTCCAGCTCCAGATGCGACAGCTCTCGGCCGAGGCCCTGGCCGCCGGCGCCCCGCTGCCGCCCGACTGGTTCGTGGCCCAGCGGCGTTGGGCCCTCCTCGGGCTGCCCTCCTTCCTGGCCGCCGTCTCCACGCTCTGGGTGATGGTCACCAAGCAGGTGCCCTTCGTTGGTCAGTAGGCGGTGGTGCGGTACACCGGCTGAAAGAGCCCCGTGGCCTGGGCGCAGGCCCCCTCGACCGGGCAGCCCGCGCAGACCGGCGGGGCCGCTTCGAGGCAGCGGCTGCGCCCGTTCTGGAAGAAGAAGCCGTCGATGGCCGCGGCCCCCAGGCCCGAGGCCCCCTCCAGGTCGCCCAAGGCGGCCCGGCAGGCCTCGCGCACCGCGGCCTCCTCGTCGGCGCTGACCCGTCGGCGGGCGATCAGGGCCTCCGCCAGCGCTGGATCGACACCAACGAGGCCGGTTCGCAGGCAGGCCCGCATCAGGTGGTAGTCGACGATCGGCGCCAGGGCTTCGTCGGGGCCGAGGCGCAGGCGGGCGTCGGGCCGCCCGCGCAGGATGAGCAGCAGCAGCGAGGCCTTCTTGTGCAGCGGGTCTTCGGCGAAGCCCGGCAGGGTGGACAGTTGGGCCCGCAAGGCCGCGCCGGGCCGCGGGCTCGAGCGGGCCGCCTCGAGGAGGGCCTCCAGCCCACCCCGCTCCAGGAGGGCCGCCCCATAGGCCATCTGCAGGCTGCGGTGGCTCGCCGCGTCGGGGATCGGGCAGCGGCCGTGATCATCGCGGTGGAGCTGGTCGAAGAGCAGGGGCTCGGTTGCGAGGCGCACCGGATCGAGCACGGTCGGGTCGGCCGCCGCCGCCCGGCTCACCGCCGCCCAGACGAAGTCCGAGCCCTTGCGGGCCTTCCCGTCGAGGGGCGCCACCATCGAGCCCTGCCAGAGGCCGTCCTGCTCGGTCCAGAAGCCATACTGGTGCAGGGTGGCCAGACAGAGGGCCGGGATGGCCCAGGCGGCCCCCGCCGGCGGAAAGGGCGGCTGGGTGAAGTCGATCGCCGCGGCCTGGGCCACCG
>JBEIQK010000071.1:0-14411 GCA_040376505.1 Alphaproteobacteria bacterium
CGCCACCGCGATCGGCGAGATGTGCAGCAGGTTCACCGCCAGGATCGCCGCCACCCCCTCCACCGCCCAGGGCCGCTCCATCAGGTCGAGGCGTTGGGGCGGCCGCAGGTTCGGCAGGCCCGCCTCCTCCCACCGGGTCGCCACGCTGGCCAGGGCCGCCGCGTCGCGATCGGTCGGCAGCCAGGTGAGCCCCGGCAGGCCCGCCGCGAAGGCCACCGCGTGCTGGCCGGTGCCCGCCGCCAGCTCCAGCACAAGGCCGCGCGCCGGAAAGGCCCGCTGGAGCAGGCTCAGCAGGGGGCCGGTGTTTCGCTCAGCGGCCGGAGAGTACAGCTTCATGGGGGAGCCCTGGGTGGGCCCCCTGACTATCCACAGTCGGCGAGCCCCGCCGCAAGCCGCCCCAAGCCTTCGTTCAGGACCCCTTCGGCCGTGGCGAAGCAGACCCGCAGGTGACCCACCGCCCCCGGGCCAAACCAGCGCGCCGCCCCGGGCACCACCGCCACCCGCCGCTCGCGGAGGATGCGGGCGCAGAGGGCCTCGACATCGTCGGTGAGGGCCGAGACATCGGGGAAGACCACATAGGTGCCCTCCGGCGCCCGCACCCGCACCCCCGGCATCGCCGAGAGGGCCGCCACCGCCTGATCGCGGCGGGCCTGAAGGTGGGCGCGAAAGGCGGCGAACCAGGGCCCGCCCTGCTCCAAGGCCGCGATGGCCGCCACCTGGGAGAGGGTCGCCACGCCGGTCATCGTCGTCTCGGCCCGCGACACCGCGAGGAGCCGCGCCGCGGCCTCTTCATCGGGGCAGGCGACAAAGCCCACCCGCAGGCCGGCGAGGCCAAAGCTCTTGCTGAAGCTGTGAACGGTGTAGGTGCGCGCCGCAAATTCCGGTCTACGGGCCGGCAGGCTCAGGAAGGTGGCCGGCGGAAAGACGATGTCCGACCACACCTCGTCGTTCAGGATGACCAGATCGTGCTGCACCGCGAAGGCGCCGAGCCGGTCGAGCTCCTCGCCGGTGAGCACCCGGCCCACCGGGTTCAAGGGGTTGCAGACCCCCAGCAGGCGGGTGCGCGGGCCGACAAGGCCCGGCAGGGCGTCGAGATCGAGGGCGCCGGTCTTGGGGCAGACCGGCATCCGCCGCACCACCCCGCCGGCCGCCTCCACCGAGGCGGCGAAGAGAAAGTCCACAGGGTCAAAGACGATCGCCTCGTCGCCGGGGCGCAGGGCGAGGCGGGCCACATGGGCCATGCCCGCCGCCGCGCTGTCCACCGCCAGCACCGCCCCCGGCGACACCGGGAGCCCGCGGCTGGCGCTGCGGTGGGCGGCCACGGCCTGTCGGAAGGCCGGCAGGCCGGCGGCCGGTCCGTAGGAGAAGACGCCGCCGCGCGCATAGTCGGCGATGGCCTCGCGAATGCAGGGGGCCACCGCGAAGTCGGGGTCGGCCGCCGTCAGCGGGATCACATCGGCCGGCAGCGTGGCCCAGCGCAGGTTGAAGGCCCGCTCGCGCAGCAGGGCGAAGGGCACGTCGGCGTCGGTGAAGGAGGGCGAGCTCAAGGCAGACACATCGGCACCAGGCGGCGCTCCCCCTCGGCGGCCTGGGGGCCGAGGCCCTGACACCCCGCGAGGAAGCGCTCCTGCAGGGCCCTTCCGCCGGCGAGGGTGCGGCTGACCAGCGGGAGGCGCGCCGCGCTGTAGCGCGGCAGGGCGGCGCGCACCGCCGCGGCGGCCGGCAGGAAGGAGACCGCGTCGAGGGCCTCGCCCAGGGCCAGGGCGTCCTCCATCGCGGCGCTCACCCCCTGGCTGGTGAAGGGCAGGAAGGGGTGGGCGGCGTCGCCCACCAGGGCCACCGGGCCGTGAAAGAGGGCCGGAAGGGGCTCCATGTCGGCGGCCCGCCAGACATAGCTGCGCGAGAAGTCGGTCCCATCGAGCAAGCGCGGCGCCGGATCGGCCCACCCGGCGAGCTGCTGGCGCAGCAAGGCCTCGCGGCTGGCGCCGTCGCAGAGCCCGTCGGGCACCTGGGAGGCCTCGATCTGGGCGAACCAGACGAGCTGCCCCCGGCCGCAGGGCACCACGCCCATCGCCCGGCCCCCGTCGGGATCGACCATCTTGACGAAGCGCCGCCCCAGGGAGGCCTCCAGGGCGGGATCGCAGAGGTGGCTCACCACCTCCACCACCCGCACCGGGCTCCAGGCCCTGCCCGCGAAGAGCGCGCCCCGCAGCCGCGATCGGCAGCCGTCGGCCACCACATACAGATCGGCCTGCAGCACCTCGCCGCTCTCCAACCGCACCCCCGCAACCTCCCCGCCGGCGCCTCGAACAAAGTCCACGGCCAGACCCTGCTCGATGGCGAGATCGGGGGTCAGCTCGGCGCGAAGGGCGTCGAGCAGCGCGCTGTGGCGCATCCCCATCGCCACGCCGAGGTGCTCGGTGGCCCGCGGCTCGCCCTGGGGGCTGCGCAGCTCAAAACAGTCGAGCAGGGCGCCCTGCACGCGCGGCCCGGTGACCGCACAGAGGGTAGACAAGGCCGACAACCCATTGGCCGGGACGATGAAGCCGTGGCCGCTTCGCCCATCGCCGCCGCCTCGCTCGATTAAGCGCAGATCCCAGCCCCGCCCCTGCAGGCGAAGCGCACAGGAAAGGCCGGCAATCCCTGAACCCAGGATGATGACAGATCGCATGCCAAGGGGTCCTACAAGGCACGCGGGCTGGGGGTCAAGCCATCCGCGCACGATGTTTGGTTCCGATCGTCGAAAACATGCGTCCCCCGTGCTGCAACGGTTGTTGGAAAAACTGGGCCAACCCCGCCGCCCTCGCCGCCCCCACCGCGGGTACGCGGCGCGCGCGCCCCATTTGACGGCCCCGATGCCCGGGTGTAGCCTGCTGGCCAGCACCTCAGGAGCCCCCATGGCCTACACGCCCTCGCTCTCCCCGGGCCTCTACGCCGCCGCCAACGCCGACGTCGACCGCCACTGGATGGACGTCATGCGCACCCAGGGCCAGCGCCCGCAAGGCGCCGACAGCAAGCTGCCGCGGGTGGCCTTGGTGGTGGGCCCCAGCCCCTTCTCGATGCCGCGCGGCTGGGAGTTCTTCCTGGCCAGCCCCTACGAGGGCATCACCTACATCGCCACCGTGCTGCACAACGCCGGCTACCCCGTGCGCATCATCGACGTGCGCTACGCCCGCGACCCGCTGGCCGAGGCCTACGCCGCGGTGATGGAGGGCTGCGATGTCGTCGGCCTCGCCACCTTCGAAGACAACTACCCCTTCTGCGAAGAGCTGATCGCCGAGATCAAGCACGCCCGGCCGCGCCTGCCGATCATCCTCGGCGGCTCGCTGGTCACCAGCGTGCCCCACGTCTTCATGGCCGAGACCCGGGCCGACGTGGCGGTCATCTCGGAGGGCGAGATCACCATCCTGGAGCTGATGGACGCCTTCACCCGCGGCGAGTGGAGCTGGCGCCTGCCGCAGATCCGCGGCATCTGGTACCGCGACGCCCAGGGCAAGGCCCAGGCCACGCCGCCCCGCGGCCAGATGCCCAACCTCAACAGCCTGCCCAACATGAACCTCAGCCTGTGGCCCCAGGCCAATGATCCGCGCGGCCTGCAGCCCCAGATCATCAGCAGCTACTCCCGCGGCTGCAAGATGGACTGTTCGTTCTGCTACCGCACCACCCCCCAGGAGCGGGTCAAGTCCCCCGACAAGCTGCGCGCCGAGCTGGCCTGGATGAAGGAGCAGTACAAGATCGAGTTCGTCTTCTTCGTCGACCTCACCTTCACCGCCCACAAGGCCCAGACCCTCGAGTACTGCGACGTCATCAGCGAGTTCGACATCGGCTGGACCTGCCTCACCCGCAACGCCGACGTCGACCCCGAGATCCTCGGCGCGATGAAGCGGGCCGGCTGCGACATCGTGCTCTACGGTGTCGAGAGCCTCTCCAAAGAGGTGCTCAAGGAGGCGCGCAAGGGCAGCACCGAGAACCTCGTGCTCCGCTCGATGCGCAACACCAAAGAGGCCGGCCTGCGCTACGGCGGCCTCACCATCGTCGGCCTGCCCGGCGAGACCGAAGAGTCGCTCGACCACATGTGCGGCTGGGCCGAAGAGAACAACCACATCACCCGCGTCAAGTACCTCTCGGCGATGCCCGGCACCACCGTCTACACCCAGGGCTTGAAGGACGGCGTCATCCGCTCCGAGGTCGAGCACCTGCGCTGGCTCAGCATCGAGCAGGCCTTGGAGCGCGACGAGTTCTTGAACTACAACAACCTGCCCGATCCGGTCATGCGCCGGGCCTACAAGCGGCTGTACGACAGCTACTGCCCCGGGCCGGTGATGAACTTCAAGCACTTCCCCGAGCACTTCGACTACTTCGACCCCGACCCCCAGCGCGACTGGCGCAGCGCCTTCTCCTCGGCGGGCGGCGTGATGTACGCTGGAAGTGAACAGTACCGGGGCCTCAAGCCCTCCACCCAGGGCGTCACGCTCAAGAACGTGTCGCCGCGCCCCTTCCAGGCTCAGGTGTAATGACCTCGCCCTCTCGCCTCCCGCCGCCCGAGCTCGCCGAGACCCGCACCCAGGACCACCTCAAGGCCGCCTTTTCGCGCGACGCCGCCGCCGCCCAGCTTTGGGCGGCCTTTGGCCGCATCGCCGAGATCGAGGGGCAGCCCGAAGCCGCCCGCCTCTTTCGCGAGATGGCCGAGTCCGAGGCCTTGGGCGCCCAGGGCCACCTCGACCTGCTGCTGCGGGTGGGTGAGCCCCTGGGCGGCTTCTCCGCCGGCCCCACGCCCGACAACCTGCGCGCCGCCGCCGCCCTTCAAGCCGAGCAGGCGAGCGAGGGCCTGCCCGAGATGGCCCGCACCGCGCGGGCCGAGGGCTTCCCCGACATCGCCTCCTGGTTTGAGAGCGTCGCCGCCGCCCGCGCCGTTCACGCCGCGCGCCTCGACGCCGCGAGGAGCCCCCGGTGAGCTACGACGCCCAACACATCGTCGTCTTGAGCGGGATCGAGGCCATCCGGCTCCGCCCCACCCTCTTCATCGGGGCGCTGGGCGCCTCGGGCGTCTCCCACCTGCTCACCGAGGTGGTGCAGAACGCCGTCGACGAGGCCCTGGCCGGCCACAACGGCCGCATCGCCGTGACGGGGGCCGCCGATGGCACCTGGACGGTGGAGGACGCCGGCCGCGGCATCCCGGTCGACCCCCACCCGGCCACCGGCCGGCCCGCCCTGGAGGTGGTGGTCAGCACCCTGCACTCGGGCGGCAAGTTCTGGGGCGGGGCCTACATCGCGCCTGGCGGCCTGCACGGCGTGGGCCTCGCGGCGGTAAACGCGCTGTCGTCGGCCTTCTCGGTGGAGGTGCGCCGGCACGGGGAGGCCCACCGCCTCGTCTGCGCACGCGGGCAGATCCTCTCGCCCTGCGCGCCGGTCGGCCCGGCAGAGGGGCGCGGCACCACCGTCTCCTTCCGGCCCGATCCGTCCATCTTTGGCGAGGCCCAGGTCGATCTCGCCGCCCTGCGGGCCCGTCTGCAAGCCCAGGCCTTCCTCACCCCGGGGCTGTCGGTCTCCCTCACCCTGCCGGATCAGTCGTGGAGCTGGTGTGAGCCCGAGGGCCTCAGCGGGCTGGTGCGCAGCCACAACGAGGGCCGGGAGCTCGTCCACCCGGCGCCGATCGCCTTTTCGGGGGCCGAGGGAGAGGTCTCCGTTCAGGTGGCGCTCCAGTGGACCCAGGGCTGGAGCGAAGACGCCCACAGCTTTGTCAACGGCATCCACACGCCCAAGGGTGGCGCCCACGCCGACGGCTTCAACGCCGCCCTGCTGCGGGTCTTGAGCGAGGCCGCCGCCGGGCTGCTCGAAGAAGGCGAGGCGCTCTCGGGCATCGACCTGCGCGAGGGGCTGACCTCGGCCCTGTCGCTGCGGATGCCCGTGCCGGCCTTTGACGGGCAGGCCAAGGCCGCCCTGGCCAGCCGCGAGGTGGAGCCCCTCGTCAGTCGCCTCGTCGAGGCGGGGCTGCGCGCCGCCTTCTCCGCCGATCCAGCCCTCGCCGCCGCTGTGGTGGGCCGCGCGCTGGAGGCCGGTCGGGCGCGGGCCGCCAGCCGTCGGGCCAGCGCCCGGGCGCGCTACCGCAAACAGAACCTGCGGGTCGACCACGCGGTCTACCGCGAGCAGTTCGGCATCCGCTCCAAGAACTGGCACCAGTCGGCCCGCTGGATCACCGATCAGACCCTGCTTGGCGCCCATGCCGCGCTCTGCGAGGCCCCGGCCGACGCGGTGGTGCTGGACATCTGCTGCGGCAGCGGCGTGGTGGGGGCCTCCTTCAAGGGCAAGGTGGGCCACATCACCGGCCTCGACCTCACCCCCGAGATGGCGGCCTTGGCCCGCACCCGCCTCGATGACGTCGTGCTGGCCGATGTCTACGACATCCCCTTCCCCGAAGGGCGCTTTGATCTGGTCACCAACCGCGAGGTCCTGCACCTCTTTCCGCACCCCGAGCGGCCGGTCTCCGAGGTCTTTCGGGTGCTCAAGCCGGGTGGACAGTTCATCGTGGGGCAGCTCGTGCCCTACTCGGCGGTCGACGCGCCCTGGTTCTTCCGGGTCTTGAAGAAGAAGCAGCCGCTCTTCTACAACAACTTCCTCGACCGCGACATGGTGCGCCTGCTCGAAGCCGCCGGCTTTGTGGACATCCACTACACCGAGGTCTTGCAGTGGGAGGACATCGACACGTGGATCGACACCTGGGAGACGCCGCCGATGATGCGGCACCAGATCCGCGATCTCTACCACCATGCGCCGGCCGAGGTTCGGGCGGTGCACCCCTTTGAGATCCGCGAAGATGGCGTGATCTGGGACTGCTGGCGCTGGTGTGTCTTCTCGGCCAAGAAACCGGCGGGTTGATGCAGGTTCTGAGCTGGAACCTGCAGGGGAACCCCAACGCGCGACAGGCGCTTTGGGAGTACCTCCATCAGCGCAGGGAGCCGGAGATGGTGGTTTGCCTGCAGGAGTGGGGGCCGTACGGAGCGCCACGGCCCCAGCGGGCAGACATTGACCAGGAGATTCTGACCAGCCTCCAAGGGGCCTTCCAGGTCGGTGCCTGCCACATCACGCGATATGTGTCCCTTGTGACCCTGGTCAGCGCTGGCTTGACGGCGCACACCTCGACGGCCGGCTCCCCCGCACGGGCCCTCGTGTGCGAGGTTGGCCAGGCCAATACGGGGAGCGCCATCTGGCGAAGTCGGAAGACGCTTCGAATCGTCAACATTCACCAACCCAGCCGGGTGCACAACCGCACAGAGCCAGAACGCGAAGGCGCGGTCGAGGCCCTGAAGGCGTCGCTGCTGCCCTTGTTCTCGCCGAAGCCCGAACGGACCATCCTGGTCGGTGATTGGAACGCGGAGCCCCACTCGCCGGAGATGTGTCTTCGCGCGCGCCTCAACGCGGGTCGCCAACGGATGCCACTCCCAGCCTCCCCCAAACCAGGAGCCTGGCCGGCCTGGTACAATCCGTCCTGGAATTTGCTGGCCGATCGTGCGGAGGCCCAAGGGCAACCCATGGGCACCTTCTACTACGCGAATGAAAAGTGGGTCCGGGATAAATGGAAGGTCTTTGATCAGGTTCTGCTGTCGGCTGATCTGGCCCACGAATGGGGTCCCAACTGGATGCTGTCCGTACTTCCGGCGCTCAGTCGTCACACGCCCCTGTCAGATGGTGCCCCCCACGCCGACAGCACCCTCCGACCTCCTCAGCCCTATTCTGACCACGTCCCCTTGCATCTCCAATTTCCCGTGCCATGAGGTGAAGCGTGGAAGTCCTCCCTTCTCCCGATCGACGCCGCCGCCGCGCTTCCTTTGATGAATACAAAGCGCACCTTCAAGGGCTGGCCGAAGAGATTGAGCGCCGACATCCCAGCGTGCGGGCGCTGCTGCACGGCAATTCGATCACCAACATCAGCCTGTCGATCGGGCCGCGCAATCACGAGGGCTACGCCATCCTCCTCTTCGGTATCGAAGATCTCGATGGAAAGGTGTCCCTCGGTGGCCGCACCGTCTCCTCCCCTGAACGCTTGCACGAGCTGCTGGGGCGCTTCTGGACGGTGGACTCCTACCTGGACACCATCGCAGAGATGGCCGCGCTGAACGACGGCCCCGCCGAGGGGCGCGTCTTCCGGGGCCTCGCCAACGCTGTCGGCGAGCCGCTCCCTTTCGCCTTTGAGATCAGCCCAACCGACGTCGCCCGCTTCGCCGCGTCGCCAGGCGAGGCGACCCTCGCGGGCGTGGAGGTGGTCCTCTGTCCACGAGGCAACCCCGCCGAGGCCTCGGCCGCCATCCTCCCCGGCGATCGCGCCATCTTCGCCGGGCACTGGATCAAGGTCCTCGACGCCGCCCTCACAGCGCCCGGCCGCTGGACCCTCGACTGTGTGAAGACCCTCGATCCCCGCGTCCGTCGCGTCGCCTGAGATGAACGATCCCGCGCTGATCCAGGCGCTCACCGCCTCGGTGCTCGCCCGGTCGGGCGGTCAGGTCCTCGACGCCAACCCCGGGGATGGCGCCCTGGGAGCTGCCCTGGCCGGTCGCGGACTGTGGCGGGTCGGCCTCGGCGAGGGGCTCCCCGCCAGCGCCTTCGACGAGCAGCTCCCCGGCAGGCTCGCCGCCGTGCCAGCTCTCCACGGTCGCTTTGACGAGGTGCTGCTGGTGGGCGGCCTGTCGGCCCTCGACCGTCCAGCCGACACGATCCGCGCCCTGGCCCGGGCGCTCAAGCCCGGAGGCTGGCTGCGCCTCGCCCAGCGGGTGCCTTGGGGCCCCGCCGACGCCGACTGGATGGCCTGGCTCCTGCGCCGCGAAGACCCCCGCCTGCGCAGCTTCCTCCAGGAGGCCCACCTGCGCGCCGCCTGCGTGCGCGCCGAGCTCGACGAGCTGGAGAGCCTCGACCTCACCGTCCACGAGCCGGTCTCCCTCCACCCCCAGATCCGCGATCACCTCCTGCTGGCCCCCGCCGCCCTGCCGATCCGCCCCGCGGGTGAGGGCCTCACCATCGGCTGGCGCTGGATCCTCCTCTCCGCCCGGAGCCCCCTGTGAACAGACCCACCCGCGTCATCCTCTCCTGGAGCAGCGGCAAAGACTCCGCCTGGTCGCTGCACGTCCTGCGCCAGGACCCCAACATCGAGGTGATCGGCCTGCTCACCACCTGCAACGAGACCGCCGACCGCGTCGCCATGCACGCCGTCCGCCGCACCCTGCTCCTCGCCCAGGCCGAGGCCGTCGGCCTCCCCGTGCGCATCGTCAACATCCCCAGCCCCTGCACCAACGCCGAATACGAGGCCCGGATGGCCGAGGCCGTCGCCGCGATGAAGGCCGAGGGCGTCGAGGCCATCGCCTTTGGCGATCTGTTTTTGGAGGACATCCGCCGCTACCGCGAAGACAAGCTCGCCGGCACCGGCCTCGCACCCCTCTTCCCCCTTTGGGGCCGCCCGCCGGCCCAACTCGCCCAGGAGATGCTCGCTGGCGGCGCCCGCGCCATCGTCACCTGCGTCGACCCCCGGGCCGTCGACCCCGCCCTGCTCCTCGGCCAGCCCTGGGACGCCGCCCTGCTGGCCCGCCTGCCACAAAGCGTCTGCCCCTGCGCCGAGAACGGCGAATTCCACACCTTCGCCGTCGACGGCCCCGCCTTCTCCCACCCCGTCGCCGTCACCGTCGGCGAGCAGGTGGAGCGCGGCGGCTTTTACTTCGCCGATCTGCTGCCCGCATCCGAGGCCACCAGCTCGTAAACCCGCACCCGCTCGTCGTCGTAGCGGGCCGTGGCCGCCCGATCGAGGAAGGCCGACACCTTCTCCAGTTGGCTCGCCGGAAAGCGGTCCTTGTGCAGCACCACCCAGCGCAGGCCGGCGTCCATCGCCGCCTGCCGCCCCAGGGCGATGTCCAGCAAGGGCGCCCGGGCCGGCAGCAGGGTCACCGTGTCGCGCTCCAGCTCCAGCAGGTACTGGGTGAAGCGGTTGTAGTAGAGCACAGGCGGCGTCGGATCGTTCAGCCCGTAGGGGATCGGCTGCTGGTGAACAATCTGGTAGGCCACGATCGACGATCGCGACAGCACCGGCACCCCCACCGGCAGGTCGAGCACCGCGCCCCCGGTGAGCGCCGCGTAGATCGGCGGCGGATCAAAGCGAGCCGCCGGCAACGGAAAGACCGCCGGCGAGCCCCAAAAGCTCTCCGCCACCCGGGCGAGGCCAAGCCCCAGGGCCAGCGCGCCGGCCGGCCAGCCCCGCTGCCGGGCTCCGCGCAAAAACAGACCCATCAGCAGGATCAGCCCCAGGGTCAGGCCCATCACGCAGCGGTAGGCGTGGGAGATGCGCGAGAAGAGCGGAAACCACTGAAAGAGCGCCAGGAAGGGCAGCGGGATCCAGCGCTCCATCACCTGCACATAGTCGCCGCCGATGTACAGAAAGGGCCCCAGGGTGAGCAGGCCGAAGAAGCCCGCCATCAGGGCCCAGCCGCGCAGGGCGCTCTTGCGAACCACCAAGGGCGCCAGCAAGGCCGGCACCAGGATGGAGGCGCCCACATAGACCACCACGATCAGGTGCTCGCCAAAGACCCGCAGCAGATCGGGCGAATAGTGCTTGCCCGGCCGCACCATCGACACCACATCGGTCATGTTGTGCAGGATCAGGGTCGCCCAGACAAAGTCCGGATCGCGCGTCACCACCGCGTCGGCGGCGTCCATCGTCTGAAAGAAGAGCGAGAAGGGCCCGGCCACGATCAGGCCCGCCGTCGCCCCGTACAAACACAGAGACAACAGCCATCGCCCCGCCCCACCCGGGGGCCGCCGCCAGAGCGCTGCCCGGATCAGCAGGCCGGTCACACAGAGCCCGGCGAAGAGGCCGTAGTACCAGTTGGCCAAGGCCGTCACGCCCAGCACCAGCCCGCCCACCGCCGCCTCCCGCGGCCTCGCCTCCGCCACCGCCTCCCGCGCGAAGAGCAGCGCCAGCGGCAGCCAGCCCGCCGACAGGGTCTCCGAGATGCCGTTGTAGGCCTGCCCCAGGAGGTGCGGACTGGTCATCCAGGCCACGCCCCCCAGCAGCGCAGCGGCGTAAAAGCCGGTCACCCGCAGGGTGAGCGCGTAGGCGCCGAGGCCGCAGAAGAGGAAATTGCCGATCACCGCGAGGTTGTAGGCCGCCACCGGCCCGAAGAGGTAGTTCACCGGCAGGGTGGCCACCACGTTGAAGGCGTCGATGAACCACAGGCTGCCGCCCCCCGGCCAGTTGAGCAGCGGCGTGTGCACCGGCAATTCGCCCCGCCACAGCTCGGTGCTCACCCACCAGTAGCCCCAGACATGGTTCCAGACGTCATTCTCGGGGTGGCCGAGCGCCAGGCGCGTGGGATCGCCCAACACCGGCGCGCCGATGATCAGCGCCAGCACCCCAAAGAGGGCCAGGGCCACGAGGTGAGGCTGGCTGCGCCATGGATCGGGCACGCGGTCTCCGGGCGGGCCCCATGGTACCCTGTGGCGGAGGCTGCGCACCATGACCCCTTGGCTCCCTGGCCTGCTTGGCCTCGCCGCCCTCCTCGGCTGCCATGTCAGCGCCGACACCCTCCCGGCGCCGAGCATCGTGCCGCCGGTCGAGCTGCCTGCCGCCGGGCCGCCACCGATCACCGGCGCCGGCGGCGAGCGGCTCTTCCAGCTCCTCTACGCCGGCGAGCAGGGCGACCAGAGCTTCGCGCTGGGGCAGAAGACCCGCATCTTCGGCTGGCTGCGCATCATGGAGCTGAGCGCCGGCGAGCTCAACGCCCTGTCGGTGCTCACCGCCGACGTGGCCGCGATGGCCGCCGCCGCCGAGGCCCGCCGCACCGAGGCCGACGCCATCGAGCGCGCCGCCTACGAGGCCCGCTACGCCGAGATCAACGCCGCCCTGGTGAAGCCCAGCACCACGGACGCCGACCTCGCCGCCCTGGCCGCCCAACTGGAGGCCGCCCGGGCCGGGGTCGCCGCCCAGAGCGACCCCTGGACCCAGCACCTCTCCGACCTCTCGGCCCTCATCCGCCGCATCGACCCCTGGTACGAGATCCTCGACCGCAGCAAGCGCGAGCGGGCCAGCGCCGCCCGCTTCTTCCTCACCCGCCGCGCCGCCCCCCTGTCAAACCCCAGCGCCTACGCCGCGCTCACCGGCATGGTCTGGGACAGCGGCGACTTCTCGGCCCTGCACCGCACCGGCCGCCCCGCCTCCCAATACCAGCTCGATCTCGGCGGGCTGTGGTCGATGGAGGCCCTGCGCTCGCCCCCGGGCGCCTACCTCGTGAAGCGGCAGATCCAGGCCATCCTCGTCATGGCAGTCCTCGAGCCCGCCTTCCCCGGCGCGCTGGCCGAGTGGACCGCCGCTACGGCCCCACCGACACCGCCAACGGACGCTGCCCCGGCAGGGCCGTGAGCTCCTGGGTCGCCCCCGTGGGGCCCCGCACCACCACCGTCGCCTTCAGCGTGCCAGCGCGCGCCTTCAAGCGGAACTCGCCCCCCGCGTCGAGGGTGGCCGTGGAGTGAACGGTGCCGTCGGCCCCGCGCAGCTCCAGGTGCACCGGCCCCGCCGTCGCCTCCACCTTGCCGCTCACCCACCAGTCCTGGCGGGCCGCCTCGGCCGCCGCCACCGTCTCTTCGACCGGCTTTCCGGAGCGCGCCGCCTCCAGCTCGATCTGGCGGGCCACCCGGGCCTGCTCATCGCGCTCGGCGGCGGCATGCCAGGGCTCGGGGCCGCTGTTGGGAAAGAGGTTGGTCTGGGGCGACAGGTCGTTCACCGCCACGTTGGCCCCCGCGGTGGGCGCGTCTACCAAGGCCTCGGCGTCAAAGACGCCGCCCTGGGCCACCAGCGGCGTGGCCGGCCAGCCCGTCGCCCGCAGCCCCTCGGCGATGGCCGTGGCGAAGACCCGGTGCCCGGCCACCGAGGGGTGCATCTCGTCGATGTAGAGCGCCTCGGGCGAAGAGGCCGCCGCCGCGGGCACCACAACGGGCGCGATCTCAATCACGGCGATCTGGTGGTGGGCCGCGATCGCCCGCTGGGCGTCGAAGTAGGGCGCCCACACGACATCGCTGGGGATGGTGCCCCGGGCCATCTCGATGTTGCAGGGGGCCAGGAAGGCCGCCCCCACGCCCCGCGCCGCCGCGTCACGCACCATCGCGTCGAGGTTGGCGCCATAGCGCTGCAAGGGCACCCGCCGCTGCCCCACCGTCGACCAGGCGCTGCTGCGGGTCCACGTCACCACGCGGGCCTCCTGGCCGCCGCGCAGCCCGTCGAGCGCCCCGGCGAGGAGCTGGTAGAGCGCGCTTTGGGCCAGCGGGTTGTTGAGAAACTCCCGCCGGGTGTGCAGCAGGTCGGCGTCGCGAAAGTGGTCGAAGTTGTTGTCGCTCCACAGGTTGCCGATCAGCAGCAGGGTCGGCTCGAGCCCCCAGCCCGCCTCGTCGAGCAGCATGCGGGTCTGCTCGGTGGAGTAGCCGGGCACGCCGCCGTTGATCACCTCCACGTCGATGCCGCTGGCGCGCAGCATCCCCTCAAAGAGCACCTCCATCGTCTCGTCGTCTTCCACCCCATGGCCAAACCAGGTGCTGTCGCCCAGCAGCAGGATCCGCTGCCGCCCCGCGGGCCGCGGCGTGGTGGGCACCGGCTCGCGCAGGCCGATCTGGCTGATGGTGGCGGTGGCGCCTGCGTTGTCGCGGCGGCCGGGCCCCATGCCCCACAGGCGGGTGGGGTGCCCCACCATGATCACGCCGCCGGGGTCATTGCCCTGCCAGGTTGGCGTCAGCGGGCCGATCACCCGCGCCGCCCCCTCGCCCAGCGAGAGGAAAACCAGCAGCACGATCAGCGAGGCGGCGGGCCGAAACCACCAGGGCGCACGCGGGCGAGCCGGGCGCCTCAAGAGCCCCGCACCTCCGTCAAGCCGCCTTCGCCCAGGACGAAGCGCCGCTCGACCTCTCCCACCTTGACCGCGTAGGACTCACCCGTGGCCCGCACCACCACCTGCGGGAAGGGCCCAAGCGCCTTTTCGGAGAGCACCACCCCGCCCACGCCCATCGGCAGCAGGTCGGCGTAGTCGCGCAGCGAGGCCTCGTCTTCGGCCACGCCCACCAGCAGCACGGCCAGCGGCGGGCCACCTTCCAACACCAGGGCCTCGGCCACCGCGCCCACATGGGTCGGCCGGGCGGCGTTCACCCGGTAGACCGGGCCGCCATGGACGCCCGGCAGGCTCAGCGAAGAGCGCGCCACCACCAGCACCCGGTGGCTCCAGGCCAGGGTCTGCAGGGCCGCGCCCACCTGGGCTTCGAGCTGCCCCGGCCAGGCCACCCAGGAGAAGAGCCCATCGGCGAGGCTGGGGCTGCCCTCGCCCAGCAGGCCCGGCTCGGGGACCAGCGTGAGGCCGCTCGGCGCCCGGGCCGCGTCGCCCACCGCGCCGCCGCCG
>JBEIQK010000759.1:0-3163 GCA_040376505.1 Alphaproteobacteria bacterium
CCACAAAGGTGCACGAAACCGATTGCCCCCCCCTGACGGGCTTGTACTGCGCAGGGGGGCCACCCTTGAACATAATCGAACAGTCTTCACCCGGGACGCCGGGGATGGAGGCCACCCCCCCCGAGAAGGAGCCGCGCAGGCGGGTGGAGGGGCAGATGACCTCCACGGCCGAGTAGGGCTGGCCCGCCTCAATGCGCACCGTCACGGTTCCGCCATTCGCCTTCGGTGCCGGAGCCGGCTTGGGTGTGGTGTCGCTGGAAGCGGGCTTCGGGGTCTTCGGGGTCTTCGGAGTCTTGGTGGCCTCGACAACCGGCTCCTTGATGCCGGTGTCCTTCAGCTCCTTCGGCGGCGGCTTCACGTCGTTGGAAGCAACGACATTCGTTACCACCGGCTCCTTCTGGTTCATGAAGTGGAAGGAGACCCAAACCGCGACAAAGACCGCCGCGCAGACCAGCATGAAGACCGCGAACAGGATCGCATACACCCGGTTGGACTGTACACGCGCCTCGGCGCTCGCCGGCGGCGCCACCCCTGCTCCGGAGGGCACCTGGAAGGGCGTCGTACCCCCGCCACTGCCGCCGTAGCCGGCGACCGGCCCCTGAATGCCCATCGGCGGTGGCGGCGGCGGACCCCCACCCACCCCCATCGGGCCCGGCGCCGGCGGCATCGGTGGACGGATCCCCGGCATCGGCGGCGGCGCACCGAAGCCCCCGGGGCTGGCCACCGGCGGCGGCTGCGGCGCCGTGCTGGTGGGGCTCGAACGGCCCGCCTTGGGAGCCGGGATTGCGAAGAAGGCCGTGGCGCTCGGATCTCCCGAGGCTTCGACCTCGTCATCGCTGTCGCGCAGGGACTGCAGGGGCAGCATGCCCGTCTCGTCGGGGCTGCGCTGCCCGACGGCCTTGGGCCGCCCTCCCCCGGCCGGAGGAGGTGCCGCCACCGGCGCGCGAGAGGCCGCACCCCCGACGGGGGGCGCAGAGGGACGACGAGGGCCAGCAGACATCGGCGCTCCAAACAGCCCGGGGGTGGGCGCAGAATCGGGCTTCTTGGGGGCAACGGCCTCAACCTTCTTCGGCGCGACCGCCGCCGGAGCCGGCGTGGCCTTGGCGTCGCGCACCATCGACTCCTTCAGCCGGTCACCGATGGAGGTCCGCCGGGCCGGCGCCTTGGCCGAGACGCCCAGCGACTCCAAGGTGGGCACCTCGCCCAGATCGCAGATGGTGCCGAAGAAGAACTCGCAGAACTCCTGCAGGTAGGCGCCGCGGTCGCGGTAGAGCTGACGCCGCAGGTCGACCATCATCTCCTGGCCCGAGCGGTACCGGTCAGCCGGCCGGGCCTGCAGGGCCCGGGTGATGACGGGGCCCACGCCCGGCAGCACCTTCTCGAGCTCCCGACACTGCGCCGACAGGTTGCCGGCCTCGATGAGGGGCAGCACCGCCGCCACCGGATCGGGGGCGCGGTCGGGGATGGGGTAGGCCGTCTTGTTGAGCAGCAGCTCGTACAACATCAGCCCGAGCGCAAAAAGATCGGTGCGGTGGTCGATGGCCTGGGCGCGGGCCTGCTCTGGCGCCATGTAGAGCAGGGTGCCCTTGACGCGGTTGCGCGCCTCTTTGCGGAAGTCGGCGTTGTCGACCCGCGCGAGCCCCCAGTCCAGGATCTTCACCTCGCCCTGGGGGGTGAGCATGATGTTGGCGGGCTTGAGGTCGCGGTGCACGAGCTGCAGCGGCTCGCCATTGTCGCCGGGGGTGGTGTAGGCCTGGAAGAGGGCGTCGGCGATCTCGCAGCCGATCTCGATGCCCGCCTCGGTGAAGACCTGCTCGCGCGCCTTGGCCAGCTCCTCTTGGACACGCCGGAGGGTGACGCCGTGGATATGCTCCATCACGACGGCGTTCTCGTCGGCGAGGTACTCGAAGACCCGCACCACGCCGCGGTGCTTCACCTGATCGAGCAGGGCGAACTCCTGCACGAGGAGGGCCATCGACTCGGCGTCGGCGGTGTCCTTGAGCTTCTTGATGGCGACGAGGCGGCGGCGGCCGGCCTGCCCGCCACGCCCGGGGACCTCCCCCGCAGCGAGGTACACCGTACCGAAGTGGCCGGAGCCCAGCTCGCGAATGACCTCGTAATTGCCGATAAACCGTGCCACGTCTGCTGTCCTTTGCGCCCACCTGCCCCTCGGCCCCGCTGATCGGCGGCGCCCGCGAGGAGCCGGCTTGCGCTGTCACGTAAACGCCGCAGACCGGCCGGGCAAGATCAGCCAGCGGGCGGAGGGCCAGAAAAGGGGGGGGGCGCCTTTGTCGGCTTCCGCGCCCGGGTGACCAGGGCCCGACGAATGTTGAAGCCCGCCGCCCCGAGATGCCCCATGGTGACAAGCAGACCGAGGATGGGCATCACCACAACGGCGGTGTGAACATAGGACCGCGGCGTGGTCCAGCCGTCTTCGCCCAGGCGGCCGGGCGGCGCGTCGAGCCAGGCGCTCGGATGGATCATCACGCTGGCCTCCGCCGTGGCAAAGGAGGTGAGCCGCAGGCCGGCCCGAAAGCTGCGCCGGAGGTAGAAGGGGTCGGTCTTGTAGCGAAGCTCGAACCAGCGAAAGCGCTTGGGCGCGGCAGCGACGAAGGCCGCCGCGAGGTCCTCTCGGCTCTGCCCGACATAGGAGAAGCCGCCGCCCTTGTCGGCGATCCAGGCGAGGCTGGCGTTGTCGATGCCCCGGGTCTCCAAGCCGCCGTCGATGCGCTCGTTCACATAGCGCCGGCCGCAGAGCTCGACGGGCTTGACGTCGTTGGCCCGGCCGCTGGGCACCTTGAAGGCGGGGCGCAGCTTCTTGCCCAGGCCCACCGTAAAGAGCGTGGGCCGCTTTCGGATGTCGGTGCCCTTCTCGTTGCGCAGGTCGTCGAGGGACTGCAGCAGGCGACCGAGGCGCTCGGCGTTGGTGCCGCAGGTGTCGTCGGACTTCTGGTTGTTGAAGCCGTCGGTCAGCGCCACCACCGTCACGCCCAGCTCCAGCTGGTCGATGAGCTTGTTGATCTCCGGATCATCGAGCAGGGTCGTCGTCGACCAGGCCACCGCGTCGTACAGGTGGGTGAAGCCCTGCTTGACCTCCAGGCTCTTGACCGCCGCCGAATAGGCCGGCCGGTCGCGCAGCACGGTGAGCTTGCCGCCGACCGGC
>JBEIQK010000173.1:0-9901 GCA_040376505.1 Alphaproteobacteria bacterium
ACCCTCGCTGAGGTCGGGCCCACCCTGCGCTGGGAGCAGTCGGGCGACACGCTGCACCTGAACGGTCAGGAGATCGCCCTGACGCCGGTGCTGGGGCCCGCCGCCGGCTTCGCCCTCTACGACGGCACCGCCGACTTCACCACCCTGGCGGACTGACCCGCCGCCGCGCCGCCGGTTGATTCAGTCCCCGAGCCGCGGCGGCCGGCGAAGCAGGTGATCCACCAGCACCAGGGCCAGCATCGCCTCCACCATCACCACGGCCCGCGGCACCACGCAGGGGTCGTGCCGTCCGCGGGGCAGCCAGGTCGCCGGCGCCCCGCTGCGATCCACCGTCTGCTGCGGGCGCCCCAGCGTGGCCACGGGCTTGAAGGCCACCTCCAGGGTGATCGGCATGCCGTTGGAGATGCCGCCCTGGATGCCCCCCGAGTGGTTGGTGTCCGTGACGATCTGCCCCGGCGCCGCCCCGGGGACAAAACGGTCATTGTGGGCCGAGCCCCGCATCCGGGCCCCCGCGAAGCCCGAGCCCGAGGCAAAGCCCTTGGCCGCCGGCAGCGAGAGCATCGCCTTGGCCAGATCGGCCTCCAGCTTGTCGAAGACCGGGTCGCCGAGCCCCGCCGGCACGCCGCGGGCCACCGCCGAGATGACGCCGCCCACCGAGTCCCCCTCGGCGCGCACCGCCCGGATCAGGGCCTCCATCCGCGCCGCGGCGGCTGGATCGGGGCAGCGCACCGGGTTGCTCTCCACCGCAGACAGGGTCACCGTGGCCGGATCGATCTGAACAGACTCCTCCCCCACCGCGCTCACCCAGCCCAGCACCTCCACCCCGGCCATCGCGGCCAGCACCTGCTTCGCCACGGCCCCGGCCGCCACGCGCCCCACCGTCTCGCGGGCGCTGGCCCGGCCGCCCCCCTGCCAGTTGCGCAGGCCGTAGCGGGCCTCGGTGGTGTAGTCGGCGTGGGAGGGCCGGTAGAGCTCCTTCATCGCGGCGTAGTCGGCCGGACGCGCGTCTTCGTTGCGCACCAGCAGGGCGATCGGGCTGCCGAGGGTGCGCCCCTCAAAGACGCCCGAGAGCAGCTCGACCCGATCAGACTCCTTGCGCTGGGTGGTGAGGGCCGACTGACCCGGCCGCCGCCGATCGAGCTCGGCCTGCACCGCCACAAGGTCGAGCCGCAGCCCCGGTGGGCAGCCGTCGATCACGCAGCCGAGCGCGCCGCCATGGCTCTCGCCGAAGGTGGTGACGACAAAGCGCTGGCCAAAAGAAGAGCCCATGCGAACCTCGCCGCCCTCGGCTATCGGGCGGCGTGACCTTCCGCCCCCTCTGCGTCCTGATCCCCACCGTGGCGGGCGGGCCCCTGCTCCGACGAGCGGTGGCAGCCTGCCTCGCCGATGGCGCAGAGCGGGTGCTGATCATCGCCGCCGATCCCACGATCGAGGCGCTGCCCGCGGGCGTCGAAGCCCTGTGGCTGCCCCGCCGCACCCCCTTCGCCCCCGCCATCAACGCCGGCCTGGCCGAGGTGGGCCCCGACGAAGACGTGCTGCTGCTCAATGACGACGCGGCACCCTTGCCCGGCTGTTTGCCGGCCCTGCGCGCGGCGGCCCAGGTGCCCGGCCTCTACCAGCCGCGTCTGCTCTTTGACGATGGCAGCGGCCTCGTCGAGAATCTTGGACACCGGCTCTTCCTCGACGGCTCCAACCTCGCGCGCGGCCGCGGCCAGCCCGATCCGGGACCGGCGCCCGGCCGGGTGCCGATCGGCGCGGCCTCGGGGGCGGCCCTCTTCATTGCGGCAGAGGCCCGGGCCCGCCTGGGGCCCCTCTGGGGCGACCTGGGCGCCTTTGGCGAAGACCTCGACTACGCCCTGCGCGCCGCCCGCCTGGGCCTGCCGGTGGCCCTGGTGCCCGCCGCCGCCGCCCTGCACCGCTTGGGGGCCAGCCACGGGCGGGCGGGCCCGGGCAAGGTCTACGATGTGGAGCGCAACCGCCTGCGCGTCGCCGCCCGCAGCCTGCCGCTCAGCCTCCTGCTGACCAGCCCTCTGTGGACCGTCCACCGCTACGCCCATCTCAGTCGCGCCGCCCTGCGGGGAGAGGGCCTGGGCGCTGCGGCGGGCCCCCTGGGCGGAGCGGCGGCCCTGCTGGGATTGGCCCGGGGCCTCGCTGATCTGCCAGAGGCGCTGGCGCTCCGCGCCGCCGACCGTCCGGGTTGGGTGCGGGGCGAGCGGGCGATGCTCCGGCACCTCTTCAGTGCGCTTGATCGCGATATAATAAAGGTGTAACGCCGTGGTACAAAAGAGCAGACTCGGGCGCATGCCAGCCGCTTCGCCGCGCACCGTGGCATGGAAGGTGCATCCGGAGCGTGGCAGGTGGCGGAGGCCTCGGGGGCCAACGCAGCCTCCTTGACAACGCGCCCGATGGAGAGGCACTGTGGACCCTCATGACCGCCTGCCCGGGAGCGGACCTGTGATGAAGTACCTCATGCTCGCGCTCTTTCTGGGCTGTCGGTCCGACAAGCCGGCGCACACCGCGACGGAGGACAGCGCCACCGAGGATGACTCCGCGGCCCCGGCCGACCCGCTCCGCGACACGGATGGCGATGGCACGCCTGACTCCGGCGACTGCTCGCCGGGTTGGGCCTCGATTGGGCCCAATGTCGAAGAGATCGAGGGGGACGGCCTCGACCAGAACTGTGACGGCCTCGACCGGGCGGTTACGGACATCCGAAACATTGCCACGCAGTTCTGGGGGGAATCGGACACTGTGTTTGGCGAAGAGATGTCGATTGCCCACCTCGCCGATTCCGATTTGGCACTAATTGGCCAGCCTGTCAGCAATACAGCGGGTCGAATCTATGTGATAGGTCACCCGGAAGATCCAATGCGCCGCCTGACCGTACAAGATCTGCCCAGCCTCAAGGATGACCACCTTGGCCGGGGTATGACGGCAGCAACCGTCGACGGAACGTCGGTAGTGGTTGCACCTTATGTTTTCGACTCAGGCGAACAGTTCCTGGCGGGCTGGGCTTTGGATAACGCCAACTTCGATCTCGGCCCTTCTGATTTGTTGTTTAACACACAGTTGTCGACCGGATTGAAACAAGGTGCGGGTCACCCACACTACGGGCCAGACCTCAACCAAGATGCGGTAGCCGATCTGTTCTTTTTAGAATACGGCACCGAACGAGACCAACTTCAAGTTTGGATGGGTCCAAACTCAGCTTCACAAATTATGGACACTCCCACCATCGTTTCTCTTCCGGAATCTACTTCAGACCTCGACTCCATCGAAGTTACCCCATCAAACGAGCTTACACCGGATCTGGCGCTGATCGTAAAAAGTGACGCGCTCCCTCGATACGTTCAATTCATCGAACTGGGTGAGGACGGCGGACGGATCGACGTGATTTCTCCCTCATCCCGTCCGATGCTGCACGCGGCCCGACCTGACTTGAACGGTGACGGCATTCGTGAGCGATGTGTATCTGACGGGTTCTGGGTGTCGGAGGAGGTGGAGACCGGTGTCGTTGCCTGCTTTCCACCGGCGACCGGCGGCACTCTCGGATTGGATGCTGCCGACTCGCAAATGTTTGGAGAGATTCAACACTCTCGGTTCGGATACGCTCTTGACTCGGCAGATCTGGACGGCGATGGCCGTGACGAGTTGGTGGTAGGCGCCCCGACACTGCTTTCCAACCGGGCCGGGCTCATCTACATCCTGAAGGAGGTGGACGGCGCCCTGACGATCCAGGCCACCCTTTCCGACTTCGCCATCTTTTCCGGCTTTGGCAAATTTCTCGGTGTGGGCGACCTCGATGAAGACGGTCTCCCCGACATCGTGACCACCTCGGTCACGGCTTGCTTTGACGGCACTTCCGCCGCCGACCCTGCCGCCTCCTGCCCCGGGGCCGCCTGGGTGATCCCAGGCGCCGCTGGCCTCTGGTAAACGCGAAGCACGCACGCTCATCCCCTGCAGGGGGCCCCAGAATAAACAAGCCGTAACGCCATGTTACGCGCGCTTCGACAAGGCCCGCAGGTCGCGCAGCTCGCGCCAGAGGTACCCAAAGCCCGACCAGGCCCCGCAGAGCCCGATGATCGGCGTCAGCACCTCGCCCAAGCCCCGCAGGCCCAGCGCCACCGCCACCATCGCCACGCCCAACAGCCAGGCGGTGACCTTGCCCACCACGGTGGCCTCGTGGGGGCCCACCTCGCCGCGGTAGAAGCGGCCGGTGAGCCAGATCACCATCGGCCCTTGGATGAGCTCGCGCGAGAACCAGCAGGCCATCCACCAGTTGGGCATCAGCTCGGCGTTTACGAGGGTCCAGGCGGCGTTGACATGCACCACCTTGTCGAGCCAGCCATCGAGCACGCTGCCGGTGTGGCTCACCTGGCCGAGCCGGCGGGCGGTCCAGCCATCGAGGATGTCGGTGAGCACACAGGCGAGGTAGAGCGACACAAAGCCCACCGTGCTCGCCTGAAAGAGCGGGAAGGCGCAGGCCATCGGCAGGCGGGAGACCGTGAGCACCCCGGGGATGCTCCACAGATCCCGCCAGGCGAGGCGCCGCGGCGACACAGGCGGAGACGCGCTCATCGCGGCCCCCGGGCGCGGCAGCCCCGGCCAGCCCCTACCAAACCTCGCACTGCTTCTCGGGGCGCATCGGCTTGCCCGCGGGGCAGGCGAAGGCCTGATGGAATTCCGGCAGGTTCACCAGGGGCCCGTTCACCCGCTGCTTGGGCGGGCTGTGGGGGTTGCTCATCACCAGCATCTTCTCGAACTCGGGGCTGTAGACCGAGCACCAGGACTGGGCGAAGGCGACGAAGAAGAGCTGATCGTGGCTCAGGCCCTCCACGCCGGGCTCGCCGGCGCCGCCGCCCTGGTTCTTCCAGGCCCGGTAGGAGAGGCGCACGCCGCCCAGGTCGGCGATGTTCTCGCCCAGGGTGAGGTCTCCGTTCACCTTGAGGCCGGGCTGCACCTCATAGGCGCTGTACTGATCCGACACACACTGGGCGCGCTCGGTGAAGCGGGCGGTGGCAGCGGGGTCCCACCACTCGGTGAGCTGGCCCTTGGCGTTGAACTGCCGGCCCTGGTCGTCGAAGCCGTGGGTGAGTTCGTGGCCGACGACCATGCCCATGCCGCCGTAATTCATCGCGCTGGGGTAGCTGCGATCGAAGAAGGGGGGCTGGAGGATGCCGGCCGGGAAGACCATCTGGTTGTAGAGCGGGTGGTAGTAGGCGTTGACGGTGGCGGGTGACATCAGCCACTCGGTGGGGTCGGCGGGCTTGCCGATCTTGGCGAGCTGACGGGCCACCTCGGCCTGGGTGGTCATCAACACATTGCCCAGGTGATCGGTGGGGCGGGTGCTGAGCTTGGAGTAGTCGCGCCACTGATCGGGGTAGCCGATCATGTTGGAGACGGCGGCCTTCTTTTCGAGGGCGCGGGCGCGGGTGGTCTCATCCATCCAGGTGAGCGCGGGCAGACCCTGCTCAAAGCTGGTCTGGATGCCCTTCACCATCGCCTGGGCCTTCTCTTTGCTGTCGCCGGGAAAGCGCTGCTCGACGTAGAACTTGCCGATGATCTCGCCAAAGGCATTGTCGGTGGCGCCCACGCAGCGCTTCCAGCGGTCTTCGATCTGCTGCTGGCCGCGCACCTGCTTGCCGTAGAAGTCGAAATTGGCGTCGACAAAGGCCTTGCCGAGCGAGGGGGCCATCGCCCGCAGCAGGTTCCAGCGCAGGTAGGCCTGAACGGTGGGCCAGGGGGTTTTGGCCAGGAGATCGGTGAGGCCGGTGAAGGTGGACACCCGATCGACGCTGATGTCGCGGGTGCCGCCGGCCCCCATGCCTTCGAGCCAGGCGCTCCAGAGAAAGCCCGGAATCTGGCTCTGCAGCCCGCCCAGGTTGATCTTGTTGTAGGTCTTCACCGGGTCGCGGGTCTCCTGCACCGGCATCTGCAGCGCGGCGTAGGCGGTCTCGAAGGCGATGATGTCGCGTGCGGCGTTGACGGCGGCGTTCTTGTCCATGCCGGACAGGCCGAGCAGGCGCAGGATGTGGCCCTCATAGGCCTTGAGCAGGGCGAGGCTCTTCTCGTCGGTCTTGCTGTAGTAGTCGCGATCGGGGAGGCCAAGGCCCCCCTGGTTGACGTAGAAGATGTTGACCTGGGGGTTCTTGAAGTCGGGGTCGACCCAGGCGCCGAAGAGGGGGTTGGCGCCCACGGTGTTGAGCTCCCCCACCACCCGGGCCAGCTCTTCGGGGGTGTCGACAGCGTCGATCTTGGCGAACCAGGGCTGGAGCGCTGTGATGCCGGCAGCCTCGATGGCGAGCTCGTTCATGCAGGCGCTGTAGTAGTTGCCGATGCGCTCCCAGTCGGCGTCTTTGGCCTTGGGGTCTTTGGCGGCGGCCTCGACGATGCCCTTGATCAGCTCTTCGTTGGTCTTGTCGATCTCGCTGAAGGAGCGCGTCCAGGCGGGCTTGTCGGCGGGAAGCGGCGTGGCCTTGACCCAGCCGCCGCAGGCGTACTGGTAGAAGTCGACGCAGGGGTCGGCGGCGAGGTCCATCGCGGCCTTGACGGTGTCGGAGACCTGGGCCCGGGGTGGCTCGGGCAGGGGCTTCTTGCCGCAGGCGGCGAAGACAAGGGCGAAGAGGGCGCGGTTCATGGGGGCTCCGAAGGGGGTTTAGAGGAGGGCGCGGCGGGCTTCGCGCATGCGCAGGCGGGCCTCGCGGCGCAGCTCTGCCTCGTGGAAACGGCGCATCAGCAGGGCGTCGCCGCCGGTGTCCAGCGCGGGGACGGGGCGCGGACGGCCGGCGTCATCGAGGGCGACGAAGGTGAGGTAGGCCGAGCAGGCGTGTTCGCGCTCGCCGGTCTCGGGGTGCTCGGCCTCGACCCGCACGCCCACCTCCATCGAGCTGCGCCAGCTCCGGTTGACCTGGCTCTGCAGCACCACGATCATGCCGGCGCGGATCGGCACGAGAAAGTGCAGCTCGTCCATGCTGGCGGTGACCACGCCGCCCCGGCTCATCCGCTGGGCCGACACCGCGGCGCAAACGTCGGCCCAGGCGGCGATCTGGCCACCAAAGGCGGTGCCACGCGCGTTGGCGAAGCTGGGCAGCACGATCTGGGTCATGATCGTGCGGGTGGCCTCGGTGGGGACCGGGGCAAGGGCGGCAGACATCGGCACCTCGGGCGGCCCCGTTATCCCGGCGGGCGGCCCCCCCTCCACTGGCCGAGGGCCTCGGTGAGGCGGGTGAGGCCCTCGCGGGGGCCGCTCCAGGCGGCGTCGGCGAGGGCAGCGGGCAGGGCGGCGAGGAGGCCGGCGGGGTGTGAGACGGTGGGCGGCAGGCCGAGGCGGCGCCGCAGGGCGTGCAGCGCGCGCTCCCGGCGGTAGGCCTCGATGGGGTCGGCGCGGTGGGCGTGGAGCACGACGGCGGCAGGCGCCATGCCCACACGCCGGCCCTGGCTCCAGGCGAGGTCCTCGCCGATCGGCTCGGCGGGGAGCGGGTTCTCGCGAAGGGTGTCGCTTCGGTAGAGGGTGGCGACGTGGTCGGCCTGGGGGAAGGCGGTCGGCCCGGGGGCCCAAGGGGTCCAGGCGGCGAGGCGGCGGCGGGTGGTCTGCGACGACCAGGCCCAGGGGAGCTGCCGCGCCACGACGGCCTCGAAGGGGCCGGCCTCCAGGGCCTCCACCATCGCCGAGACCACGCCGGGGCGCAGGGGCAGGGCGTCGTCGACGGTGAAGAGCACGAAGGGCTCGTGGACATGGGCCAGGGCGGCCTGTCGGGTGGGGCCGTGGCCCTGCCAGGGCTGTCGCAGGATCGTCGCACCCGGCATCGGCGGCGGCGGACCGTCTGCGTTCCAGATCACGACCACGCGCGAAACCTCGCCTTGCGACAGCCACCGCGGCAGGCCGACCGGCGCGCGACGATGGGAGGGAATCACGACGGCGACGCGCATCTCAAGTCTTGACCTCTTCGTGCCGACCCTCTATGCGGGAGGACCCTGCGGGGTGGGGCGGCCGCAACGCGGGGTCACCGGCAGTCGCGCAGAGGCTCCCCGAGCGCCGCCGCGTCGGGGCTGCGCGTGTGCAGCGGCCCCTCCCGACAAGGCCGGAGTTGGATAGCCTCCCTAGCCGGCCATCGCATCCGCAGTCGAGGGACTCCTTTCGTATGCAACCTCCTCGAAAAACCGCATCTCCGCTGCTCTCCTTTCAGGTTGTCGCCTTGGTGGTGCTGGCGGTCGTGCTCTTGGCCCGCATCTGGCTGTCGAAGGAGGTCGAAGACTCCACGGTGGTGCCGCCCCGCTCGGCCTACCAGAGCCTGCTGAGCCAGACCCGCTCCATGACCGTGGCGCCCTACCGCTTCGCTGCCACCCGCGACCCGCGCATGCCCGAGCAAACCCGCGTGGCGGCTGCCCAGGCCACCGCCGCCCTGGAGCTGATCGGCCCCACGGTAGACGGCACCCGGCCCAGCGTGGAGAAGGTGCGCCGCAGCATCAATGATCTCCAGGTGGCCTCGGGGCTCTTTTACAATTCTGGGCCCACCGCCGATCTCACCGGGGCCTACGAAGAGATGAGCGCGGCCGAGGCCGAGCTGACCGAGGCCCTGGCCACCCTGGGCCGGCAGGTGCGCGAGCACGAAGACGCCTTCTTCGCCCAAAGCACCTGGAGCATCCTGATCATCTGCGCGGGCATGCTGGTGATCGCGCTCTCCACCTCCTTGATGGCCCGCAGCCGCGGCATTCGCAACGCCGACGCCGAGCGGCACGCCCTGGAGTCGGCGGTGAACGGCATCGCCGAGGCCCTGCGCCGGGCGGTGGAGGGCCGCGAGACCACGGCGCTGCCGAAGCACACCGGCCTGAGCCCGGTGCTGAGCGCCGCCACCCAGGCCATCTCGGCCCTCGAAGACCTGCGGGTGGCCAAGCTCCAAATCGAGCGCAGCACCAACTTCGCCCGCGAGACCATCGACGCGCTCAGCCTCGCCGAAGACGAGCGCGGCGCCTTGGAGGCGGGGGCCCGGGCGGGCCGGCAGGCCTACCCCGACGCCCACTTCCAGCTCCTGGTGATGGACCCCCTCACCGGCCTCGTGAGCCTGCAAGACACCCACGCCGGCGCGGCCTGCCAGGTCTCCGACTCCAAGGAGTGCCCGGCCGCCCGCGGGGCCCGGCCCCTCAACCACAAGGTCGAAGGCATGGGCCGCTGCGCCCGCCTCAAAGATGGCGCCGGCGCCGTGGCCTGCGTGCCGGTGGTGGTCAAGGGCGAGGTCAACGCCGTGGCCCAGGTGGGCGCCTACCCCGAGCGCTTCACCCGCCTCGAAGACCTCGAAGTGCTGTCGCTGGCGCTGGGGAGCCGCTGGGGCCTGATCCGCGATCTGGCCGGCCGCCCCCAGGAGGGCACCACCGACAGCCTCACCGGCCTGATGAGCCGCAAGCGCCTGCTCGATCGCATCAACCGCCTCGACATGGCCGACCAGACCTACGCGGTCATCCACATCAACCTCGATCTCTTCGCTGCCATCAACGCCACCCACGGCCAGCCTGTCGGCGATCGCTGCCTGCAAGCGGTCTCCAAGGCGATGCGCGAGGCCTGCCGCGACAGCGATCTGCCGGCCCGGGTGGGCGGCGACGAGCTGGTGATGGTGCTGCCCCAGGCGGGGATGCGGGCCGGCCTCGCCGTCGCGATGCGCTTTCGCAGCTACCTCGTTCGGCAGCTCGATCAGGAGGGCCTGCCGCGCTTCACGGCGAGCATCGGCCTCGCCACGCGCCCCGATCATGGCCGCACCGTCGATGGCGTGATGCGGGCCGCTGAGCAGGCCGCCTTTGACGCCAAAGACGCCGGCCGCGATCAGATCGTGCCGGCCAGCACCCACTCCGCCCTCGACGATGATCTCGGTTGATGCCGGCGCTGGTACGGTGATCTCCCAATTGCCCC
>JBEIQK010000636.1:0-3959 GCA_040376505.1 Alphaproteobacteria bacterium
GCGCTTGTCGAACTTGCCGTAGCTCGAGCCGCCCATGTTGAGCGCGGCATAGCCGCCGTTGCCCTCGGCCTGCTTCTGCTTGATGATGTCGGCCTCGATGGTGACGCCGAGGTGGTTGGCCTGGCCGGTGAGGTCGGCGCTGGTGTGGTGGTCTACGCCGTCCTTCTTGAAGGCGTTGTTGCGCAGGTAGCACCAGAGGATCGTGCACATGCCCAGACGGTGGGCCTCGGCGAAGACCTTGCTGATCTCCACGATCTGCCGGCCGCTCTCCTTGCTGCCAAAGTAGATGGTGGCGCCGATGCCGACGCAGCCCATGTCCCAGGCCTGCTGCACACTGGAGAAGAGCACCTGATCGGCCTGATTGGGCATCGTCAGCAGCTCATTGTGGTTGATCTTGAGGATGAAGGGGATCTTGTGGGCGTACTTGCGGGCCACGGCGCCGAGCACGCCTTGGGTGGTGGCCACGCCGTTGCAGCCGCCTTCGATGGCGAGCTGAACGATGTTCTCGGGGTCGAAGTAGTCGGGGTTCTTGGCGAAAGAGGCGCCGGCGGCGTGCTCAATGCCCTGGTCGACCGGCAGGATGCTGACGTAGCCGCTGCCGCCGAGGCGGCCGTGGCTGAACAGGGTCTGCAGGCTGCGCAGGGCCTGGATGTTGCGGTTCGACGGGGCGAAGATGCGGTCGACGAAGTCGGGGCCCGGCAGGTGGAGCCGGCTCTTGGGGATGGCGGGCGTGTCGAAGGTGAGCAGGGAGTCGGCGTCGGCGCCGAGGAGCGCGGCTACATCAAGGGCCATGGGTGCCTCCGGGGCGGGCTGGTTATCCCCCGGCGGCGCCCGGCTCAAGCGCCCAGGGCCTCCGCGGAGGGGCTTGCACAGCGGGGCCTGACGTGGAGGTGTCCTCTGGCGCGCGCCCACCATCGCCTCGATGTGCTCCTGCTCCCTCAGGATCCCGACGCCGCCGTGCTGTTTGAGGCCTGGCCCGCGGTGCGGGCGGCTTGGGAGGCGGCGGGGCTGATCGTGGGCGGGCGCGGCGGGCCGGGGCTGGTGGAGGGGGGCTGCGCGCGGGTCTGGCTCGACCGGCCCGGTGGCCTCACCCTCTACAAGAACGAGTACGGCGGCTTTCGCGTGGACTGCCCGGCCTGCGGGGGCCTGCTCTCGGGGCCCTTTGGCCTGGCGATGGAGGCCTGGCGCCGGGGTGGGCCGCGATCGCTGGTCTGTCCAGGCTGTGGGGGCGAGGCTGCCCTCGAAGCGCTCTCCTTTCGACCCGAGGCGGCCTTCGCGATGGGGGCCCTGGTCTTCTCAGACGTCGGCGGCATTGAGCTCTCCGCGGAGGCGCTCGAAGGGGGGCGGGCGCTCTTTGGGCCCTGCCGCAGCCTGCTGCGCCGCCTCGCCTAGCCCTTGGTGACGGTGCCCTCGGCGATCTCGTAGCGCACGTCGATGCGCATGCCGGGGCGGGGCACGGCGCGGCCGGTGAAGACGATGGCGTTGTCGCCGATCGACCAGGTCCAGCCGTCTTCGTCGCGGCGGGGAAGCTCGACGCCGTCGACCCAGACCCGCAGGGTCTCCTCTTCGGGCAGGTGGGAGAGGTAGAAGGTGTCGCTCCAGCCGCTGATCTCGAAGGCGACCCGGGTGAGCATGGCGGTGTAGTCGTCGTCGCAGATGCTCCAGACAAGGCCTCCGGTGGTGACGGCGGCCTCGACGTAGCGGCTGGCCGGGTCGGCGGCGGAGATGCCCGAGGCGCAGCCGTCGGGGAGGTCGCCGGCGATGGCGTGCACGCTCACGTCGCTGGCGCCGCGATCGAAGAGGGCGTCGATGTGGGTGACGACCGCACCAGGGCTGTGATCGTCCTCATCGCTGAAGACGACGATGGCCAGCGTGGAGCCGGGGCGCACGAAGCCGGGCGTGTTGGCGGGGCGCGTGACTTCGGCGGCGCGGGCGAGGCCCATCTCGTCGCGGCTGCCCTCGGTGCCAACAGCGACGGCGGCCAGGAAGGCCTCGCCAATGCGGGGGGTGTCCTGGGTCAGGATCGGGCCGGTCAGGCTGGCGGGGGCCTCGGGGTCGGTGCTGGTCACGCCGAGCTGAAAGTCGATGGTGGTGCCGGTGAGGACGGCGACGAAGGCCTCAAAGTTGGTGGCGAGGCGGCTGGCCTCTTCGGCCATGCTGGCGGAGTTGTCGATCACGAAGAGGACGTCGGCGGGCGGGGCGTCCTCGGCCTGGTAGAATTCGTCGTCAAAGCCGAGCTCGGCGTACTCGTAGTCCGAGCAGGCGAGCAACAGGGGGGTGACGAGCAGGGTCAGGGCGCGCATGGAGGCCTCGGGGAGGTAGAATAGGCCACCGGCGCCCCGGAGGGAAGCCTTGTCATCTGCCCGTCACCTTCTGCGAGCCAGCGGCGCCCTGCTCACCCTTGGCCTCTCGGCCTGCTCGCAGCCCTTCACCGCCGAGCTGACCGAGCGGACGGTGCTCGATCTGCGCATCGAGCCGAGCCAGGCGGTGCTGACCACGAGCCCGAGCGGGGGCGGCCCGCAGCAGTTCGTGGCGATGGCCACCTGGAGCGACGGGGCGGTGGAGCCCCTGCCCGCGGCGGAGTGGACCCTGTCCAACACCTCCACCGGCGACATCGATGAGACGGGGCTCTTTGTGCCCTCGCGCGACAACGGGGGCGTGAGCTATGTCCGCGCCCGCTTCGACGGCGTGGGGGCCGAGGCCGAGCTGCGGGTGGAGTTCGAAGACGCCTGGGTGGAGGAGGGGGCCGATCCGGCACTGTTCACGGGAACCGTGGCGACGGCGGCCTTGTGGCGCTACCCCGAAGATGGCGTGAACATCCCGCGCAACACGCCTTCGATCACCTTTCAGTGGAGCGCTGCCGCCCTGCCAGAGGCGCCTCTGTGCTACATGCTGCGCTTTCAGTCGGCGATCACCGACATTCGGGTGTACACGACGGCGACGAGCTGGTCGGCCGATGAGGAGACCTGGGCCTCGCTCGCGGCCACCAACGCGGGCGGCAGCCTGACGGTGACGGTGGCGGCGGCGACGGCGGCGAGCGGGGTCTTCGCCGACGCGCCGCGCGCCATCACCATCAACCGCATGGATGGGCAAGGGGAGATCTACTACTGGAGCACCAGCGCGGCGGGGGTCAAGCGCATCCCCTACGGCGGGGCGGCGGCGGACTACCTCTCCCAGGGCACCACCGGCTACTGCATCGGCTGCCACGCGGTCTCCAGCCAGGGGCGGATGGCCTTTTCCTTCGACGGCGGCAACGGGGCGATGGGCCTGCTCGACACGAGCAACGGCGGCTATGTCGCCGGTCATGAGAGCGGGGCAACCGGCAATTTCAAGACCTTCTCCCCCGATGGCAGCCGGCTGCTGGTCACCTTTGCGGGCGACCTCTTCCTCTACGATGGCGTGACGGGCGCCTTCCTCAGCGCGGTGCCGCTGGAGCAGACGGTTACCCATGTCGACTGGTCGCCCGATGGCACCTTGATCGCGCTCACGGCCACGACGAGCCATCCCCTCGACTGGACCAGCGGCGGCGGCGCCATCGCGGTGATGGAGGTCCTGGGAGATGGCAGCTTTGGGCCCTTGCAGATGCTCTACGATCCGCCCGATCCAACGATCGCCTACTACCCGGCCTTCTCGCCGGACGGCGACTGGATCGCCTTCAACGTGTCGACCGAAGACACCTATGACGATGTCACGGCCACCTTGATGGTGATGCCGGCCGAGGGGGGCACGCCGATCCCGCTGGTGGCGGCCAACCAGGCTGACGGGCTCACAAACTCCTGGCCGCGCTGGGGGCCCCTGCCCGACGATGACATCCTATGGCTGGCCTTCTCCAGCAAGCGGGCCTATGGCGACGTCGTGGACGGTCTGCCGCAGCTTTGGGTGGCGGCCTTTGATCCGGCGGCGGCGGCGGCGGGCGAAGACCCGAGCTTTCCGGCCTTCTGGCTGCCCGGTCAAGACGC
>JBEIQK010000784.1:0-3010 GCA_040376505.1 Alphaproteobacteria bacterium
CGCGTGTGGAAGAGCCCGCTGCTCGCGGAGTGCATCGCGTCCTCGAAGGGCCCGAACCAGGGGAGGGCCTGGTCGAGGGCCCAGCCCCAGTGCGCTTCGGCCTGGGCCGCCGTGACGGGGAGGGCGGAGAGGTCGAGGGCTCCGGGGTGCGCAGCGTAGCGGGCGCGGATGAGCGCTCCGACCTCTTCCGTCACGTCGTCGACGGCGTAGCGGGGGGGGATGGGCGCTGGCGGGTGCGCGAGGTCGGGCCGCCAGGTGCGGCGGTTCTCCGCGTCGAAGCTCCACCGGCCGCCCGTGGGGGTCCCATCGGCCTCGAGCAAGACCCCGCGACGGAGGCGCGCGTGCCGGTAGAAGGCGTCCATGCGGAAGGGGGCGCGCGGGCAGGCGGCCGCGAAGTCCTCCCGCGTCGTGAGCCAGCCCGTGTGCGGGCGCTCGCAGAGGGTGCCGTCTGCGAAGAGGGGTGCGAGCTCCTCGCGCAGTTCGCGCTCCGCGGGCCGCATGACCTCGAGGGGGCCGTGATCCCGCACCGCGGCGCGGAGGGTCGCCACGAGCGGGGAGCCTTCGCCCTCGCGGAGGGCCGGCGCCACCCGGTGATCCACCGCCACGCCGCGGAGCGCCATCTCGAGCGCGAAGTGGCGCCCGCTGGCGAGCACGAAGGCCAGCTTCTGCGCGTGGTAGGGCCGCCGCGCAGCTTTCTCGGGGGTCTCGACCATGACGATGCCCAGCGATTCGGGCGGGGTGGCCAGCAGGCCGAAGACCCCCAGCTGGTCGTAGGGGACGTAGACCCAGCGGCGTGGAGCCGGGGGGCGGGCGAGCGCGCGGAGGCGGGAGCGAAAAATCGACATGGGTATGCGTAGCGCGGAGCGGTCGGGCGTGCGCGTCGACCCTCGCGGCCGATCCACCGATCCGGACCGAGTCCGGCGGGCGACTGGATGGTCTGTTCATGCGGCGTCTGGGCGGCGTTGGGGCCTGCGCCTGACGCCAAGGCCGGCGGACGGCGACCTCGTCGCGGTCGCGCTCGACCTCGGCGGCCCGCGGTGCAGCGCCGAGTCCCTGATCGGCGCCCGGAGAGAACCGCGGCGTCCGACGCACCCTCCGATCAGTCAGCCCGTTTCGCGAGCGCCTCCTCCACCGCGGCGTTCGTGGGGTCGCTGGCCACGCGCGCCGCGACCGCGAGGCCCCGCACCCTGTCGGTGCCTGCGAGCAGAGGCCCGGTCGCGAGTCCGCCCTGCCCTCGCTCCCGGCGACGATGGGCGCCGCGACGGCCGCGTGGTCGTCGACCGGCCAGGCGAAGGCCTCGTGGGTGGCCGCGCCCGCGTCCATCCCGGCGCCCCTGAGGCGGAGCCGGGCGACGGCCGGATCGATCCCCTGTGTTGCCATCCTGTTCTTCGCCGGTATGCTCGACATCGACGTCGAAGACGCCCCGCCGGCCCCCTCCGCTTGCCCCCTTCAGCCCTCCGTCTGTGTCGCCGCCGGTTGCAGCCCCGCCGCACAGACCCCCGCCGGCGTAGCCTCGGCCGTGCCGTCGAGATCGAAGTGCATCATGTCGCCGCTCTCCATGCCCATGCCGGTGCCACCCCAGCGCAGGCTGCCCGTCCCCACCATCACCTCTGTAAAGGTTCGCGTGAACTGGAGGAAGCCAGCCGCCGGGTTGCGCGTGGCCCTCGGCGCGGTCGACACGGCCCCGTGCTGCATGGGGATGCGCACGCTCTCGTAGTCGCGGAGGATCTGAACATAGGTGTCGGCCGCCGAGAGGGTCCAGGCCGGATTGGGGTGGGCGGTCAGCCAGGCCTGGATGCGGGGCACGGCGGTGGCCTCGGGGGCGGCCTCGGTGATCTGGGCGACGAGCGTGGCACGGTCGGCGTTGTTGGGGTCGGCGACGAGTGGGCGCCGGATGCGACTGGCGGCGGTGGGAAAGACGAGGCCGAGGTAGCGCTGGAGGTGATCGGAGGCGGCGCGCATCCGATCGTATTGCTGGCCCGTCGTCTCGCGGCCGTGGCGGGGAGAGACATCCTCCTGGCCCTGGGCGCCGGCGAAGCGGCGGGCCCGATCGTAGACCTCGGCGGCGCTGGCCCGCTGGCCCTGTACGGCCGTGGCGTTGGTGGCGGCGGCCCCGCTGCCGGCGGCCTGGCGGCGCAGGCGTGTGGCCTCCTCGCCGCCGGTGGTGACCGCGCCGTCGGCGCCGATCTGCCGGATGGCGATGTAGGGGTTGGCGTCCGCGTCGATGTCGATGGCTGAGCCGCTGCGGTGGTGGCCGCTGTGGTCGGGCCGCCAGCCGATGTGGCTGCCGCGCACGCCCACCCAGTCGGCCACCGAGCGGGCCGGGCTGCCGTCGGGGCGGGTGCGCTGGTCGGCCGGCACCTGGGCCCACTGGCGGTTGAGCTCGGCCTCGACGAGATCGAGGCGGCCGCGCAGGGTGGGGTTCACCCCGGCAAAGCGACCGACGTGGCCGCTGGTGTCGACCCCCTCGCTGGGCGTGAAGCTGCGCCCGAGGAAGGGGCTGCGATCGAGGTTGTCGGGGGCCGGCGAGCCGCAGGTGCTACGAAAGTTGCGCTCTTCGCGGGAGGGCGGCGGCGGGCGGGTGTTGTCCATCATCAGCGGGCCGGCCGGGGCGCCGACCGGGTCGACGGGGCCGCCTTTTGCGGCGGCGGCGCCCTTCTCTTCGGCCTCGCGCTCGGTGGCCTGCGCGCCGGCGCCCGGGCCGACCTGCTGGGCCTGGGCGACGTGGACCAGCTCGTGGGCGACCACCTCGGGGGCCGGCTGCGGGGCGGCGAAGGCGATGTCGGCGCCGTCGGTGACGGCATTGACCGCCATGGGGACGCCGACCCAGGCGCGCACGCCGGAGAGGTCGACCCCGAGGCGCTGGGCGAGGGCCTCGCCGCCGGGGACGGGCCCGCCAGGACCGGCGGCGCGGGCGGCCTGAAGCGCGGCTTGGGGCGCGGCGAGGCGCTCCTGGGCGGCCTGGTTGCCGCGTCCGCTGCGGCCGGCGGTGGTGGGGGTTGGGGGCGCC
>JBEIQK010000570.1:0-4377 GCA_040376505.1 Alphaproteobacteria bacterium
GGGCCTCGCGACGACGGCCCTCGTGCTGGGCGTGGCGGCTCTCTTCGCGCAGGGCCTCGACCCGCAGGGCCCGGTGGCCGCCGGACCGGGCCCCGGCTTCGGCCTCGGCGGCGAAGGCCCGCGCGGCTGCGTGATCGCCGCGACGGCGGGCCACCCGCGCCCGCATCAGCGCCCCCTCCACCCGACGCGGGTCTTCGGGCGGCAGCCCCAGGGCGGCCACCGCGCGTTCCCGATCGGCCAGGGCGATATCGGCGGCGAGGTACTCGCTCTGGCGCACAAGGCCCCAGGCCCCGGCGGTGAGGGCGGGCAGGGCCTCTTCCCAGGCGCCCAGCGCCAGCAGGTGCCGCCCCAGGCGCAGGCGCGCCCGCTCGCCTTGATCGGCCAGCACCGCCGCCGCCGCCCGGTGCCAGCGCCCGGCCCGCCCACCGGCTTTGGCCGATCGGACGAGGCTCTCGCGTAGCAGGGCGTGGATGAAGGTGAAGGCCCCGCCCACCGGGGGCTGGAGGAGCCCGGCGCGGACGAGGTGCTCGACGAGGCCGCCGCTGGCCCAGAGGCCGGCCCGCCGCACCGCCTGGGCCCACTCCTCGGCGTCGACGCTCATGCCGAGGATGGCCGCGAGCTCCAGGGCCTCGCGCTCGCTCGCCGGTCGCCCCTGGAGGGCGGCGCCCACCCGCTCCTGCCACAGGGCGTGCAGATCGGCCGGCAGCTCGGGGCTGAGGCCCGCCTGCAGCACAAAGCCGGCCTCGCCGGGCACCAGGGCGCCCCGCTTGATCCACTCGCCGACGAGCTGCACGGCGAAGAGGGGGTTGCCCTCGGTGCGGCGCTCGATGTCGCGGGCCAGGGGATCATCGACGCGCAGCACCTCGTGGATGAGGGCGTGGCGGTGGCCGGGAGCCAGGGGCCCCACCTCGATGCGCCGGGCCCGCGGGGTGGCGAGGATGCGCGTGAGGAGCTGCGCCTCGGCGCTCTCCTCGGCCATCTCGCGCGCGGTGATGACGGCCAGGATGGGCCAGCGGCTGAGGCTGCCCCAGGTGGCGAGGTGGGCCACCAGAGCCAGGGCGTCGGCCCCCCACTGGGCGTCTTCAATCCACAACAGCAGCGGGCGCCGCCCCGATCGCAGCTCGAGGAGGCCGCGCAGAGCGGCGTGGCGCTCGGCGACGCCGGCGGGCCGGCCGGTGAGCAGGGAGAGCAGGGCCCGCCGATCGGCCTCGCGCAGGCCCGGCTCGCGCTCGAGCTGTTCGTGGACCTGTTCAGCCAGGAGGCCGCGCACCCGCAGCATCCGGGCGATGGCCGGGCCCACACCATCCTCGGGGCCGGTGGTCTCGCCGTGCACCACCGTGTGAAGCTCGACCAGGCCGAGCTCAGCGGCCCGCTCGCCCAGGGCGGCGGCCAGGCTCGACTTGCCGCAGCCTGCACCCCCTTGCAGCACCACCACGCCGCCCAGGCCGCTCCGAAGCGCGAGGATCTCGCTCCAGAGGGCCTGCTTCTCAGGCCCGCGGCCGATCACCGGCAGGCGGCGCAGCTCGTGGAGCCCGAGGCCGGCGCCCACCAGCACCATCGGCGGGCGGGCGAGGGGAGGGGGCTCGGCCGGCGGCGGCCAGGGCGAGGGGGGAAAGCCCGCCAGGGCGCGCAAGGCGGCGGAGGCCTCGGCTGCGGTGGCGAAGCGATCCTCCACCCGCTTGGCGAGGCAGCGCAGGAGGAAGGCCTCCACCCCAGGCGGCGTGGCGCAGCGCGGCGAAAAGGCGGGCGGCGCGCTGTAGAGCTGGTCCTGGCAAAGTTCGGCGTGGGGCCGGCTGCGGCCAAAGGGGGGTACACCGGTGAACAGGGCCCAAGCGAGGCAGCCGAAGGCGTACAGATCGGTGGCCGGGCCCGTGAGGTGGTCGTCGCCGCGCACCTGCTCGGGGGCCATGTAGGCGGCGGTGCCAGACCCGGCGTCGAGGGGCTCGGGCCCTTGGCGCGCCACCCGGGCCAGGGCGAGGCCGAAGTCGAGCAGGACGGCGCCGCGGGAGACCACCTGCACGTTGCCGGGCTTGAGATCGCGGTGGATGACCCCGCGGGCATGGGCATGGCCGAGCGCGTCGAGGAGCTGCATGAGCAGCACCAGGGCGCGCTCCCAAGGCAAGCGGCCGCAGAGCTCGTACAGGGGAGGGCCCTCCAGCAGCTCCATCGCCAGCCAGGGCGAGCCGGCTTCGGCGGCCAGGGCGCCGTCGGCGCTGTAGACCTCCTCCTCGGCGAGGCCCACGTCGAGGACCCGCACCACATGCGGGTGATCGAGGCGGGCCACCGCGCGGACCTCGCCCAGAAAGCGCGGCGCCACCCAACTCTGCCGGGAGAGGTGCGGCAGCACCAGCTTCACCGCCACCGCCGCCCCCGAGGGTTGGTGGCGGGCCCGCCAGACGGAGCCCATGCCCCCCTGACCGAGGGGGAGCTCCAGGAGGAAAGGTCCGACTGCGCGCGTCATGGGCGGATCCTATTCGCCAGTCCTGGCTTTGACACCTGAAGAGGCCCCGGCGGTGACCCGTTGCCCTGGGGCTGGTGTTGAACCCACCGTCACCCCCTTGGAGGTCCGATGCCCCGCTTGCCCTTCGCCCCCTTCGCCCTGCTGCTCTGTGTCGCCTGTCAGGTGGGCGGCGGCGAGGAGTCCCTCTCCTGGAGCGCCGAGGGCGTCGGCGTGGTCGACGTCACCCTCTCCAGCGGCGAGATCAACGTGCTGCCCGGCACCACCGACGAGATCTACATCCTGTGGGAGGGCGGCGGCATCTCCAGCCAGCCGATCTTCGAGGTCACCCAGGACGGCCCCCGGCTCTACATCGACGCGGACTGCGGCTTCACCTGCGGCGGCGAGCTGACCGTGGAGCTGCCCCACGCCCTGCCCCTGGAGCTGGCCCTCGACAGCGGCGAGGCCAACGTCGAGCTCACCGAGCGCAGCAGCGTCTCGGCCTGCGTGGCGGCCGGCGAGGTCAACCTGCTCGTGCCGTCGGGGGCCTACCAGCTCGACCTCGACGCCGGGGCCGGCTCGATCGACACCGAGGGGGTCTTTCACGACGCCACCGCCAAGGATCAGCTCCGCGCCTGTGTCGCCGCTGGGGAGATCAACGTCACCGGCGCAGACTAGGCGCCGCTTGCCAGGGCCCTCCCCCCATGCCACGAGGGGGCCATGCCCTCGCTGCCCGCCGCGGACCCTGCTGACGATCGCCGCGGCGCCCTGCGCTGGGGCGCCCTGCTGAGCCTGCTGGCCTTCCTCACGGCGGCCTCCCCCCTCGACGACCTGCCCCATGTCACCGACGAGGTCAGCTACACGCTGCAGGCCCGCCTCTTCGCCCAGGGCCTGCGGGTGGGGCCGCCGGCCGAAGACCCCAGCCGCCTGCTCTACCCCTTCTGGGTGAGCGATCCGGTCAGCCATTCGCCCTTCCCGCCGGGCTGGCCTGCCCTGCTCGCCCTCGGCGAGGCCCTGGGGGCCGGGCTCCTCGTCAATCCGCTCCTCGCCTTCTTCCTGCCCGGCCTCGCCGGCCAGTTGGGGGGCGCGCTCGGCCTCGACACCGCCGGCCGGCGCCTCTGTCAGGCGGCGATGGCCCTCTCTCCCGGGGTATGGGTGCTGGCCGCCTCGCGGATGGCCCACACCAGCGTGCTCCTCGCCCTGGGGCTCTGCGCCCTGGCCCTGCTGCGGCGGCCCGCCTGGCTGGGGTTGCCCCTGGCCTATGTGGTGCTGGCCCGCCCCTTCGACGCCCTGCTGATCGGCGGGCCCCTGCTCCTCGTGGGCCTTGTGCGGGCGCCGCGCGCCGCCCCGGCGATGTTGGGCCCGCCCCTGGTGGCGGCCGGGCTGCTCGGCCTCGACAACCTGGCGCTGACCGGCTCGCCCTGGACCTTTCCGATGGACCCCTGGTTCGACCAGTGGATCGATCCGCCCGCCCTCCCCGGCTGCAACCGCCTCGGCTTTGGCGACGACCGCGGCTGCGCCGCCATCCTCGGCAGCGTCGGCCACAGCCCCGACAAGGCCCTGCGCCTGATGGGCGACAGCCTCCTTCGCCTCGATCGCCTGCTCCTCGGCCTGCCCGGCTTCGGCCTCCTGGCCCTCGCTGGCGCCCTGCGCCTGCGGCGGGCCGCCCCCTTCCTGCTCCTGGGCCTGCTGCTCGGCGGCTACGCGCTCTACTGGAGCCCGGGGATGGCCTATGGGGCCCGCTTCTACCACCCGGCCTACCTGCTGCTGCCGGCCTGCCTCGCCGCCGCCCTGGCACCCCTGGGGCCGCGGCTCGGCCTCGCGGCGCTGGCGCTCCCGGTGATGATCTCCATCGGTCCGATCTGGCGTGATCTGGGCAGCGGCTACTGGTGCGTCGATGGCGAGGTGCGCGATCTGCTCGCCGCCAACGGCATCGTCGA
>JBEIQK010000499.1:0-4938 GCA_040376505.1 Alphaproteobacteria bacterium
CGTGGAGCTCGACCCGGCCGACGTGGGCGGCGCAGCGCCTTGAGGAGACCCGGGCTCGTCCTCCTCCTGCTGCTGGGCCTCTCATGCGGCGGCGAGGGCGGGGGTGCGCCCGTCGCCGACGCAGCGGCGGCGGCCCCCAAGGAGGAGCCGCCGATGAAGGTGCTCTCGCCGCCCGACGGCGCCCGGGTGACGGTGGACGAGATCCCCCTGGCCATCTGGACGCCCCGGGACTGGCGCAAGCGCCCGGTCACCCTCACCCTCGACGGCGCGCCCCTGGTGGACCCTCTCGCCCTGTACCGCGACCGTTGGAGCCGCGGCGGCGGGGCCGATTATCTGTCCACCCTCGATCTGTCTGGGTTGAAGCCGGGGGAGCACGAGCTGGTGATGTCGGTCCCGAAGGCCGGCAAGACCCCGGCCGCCGAGCTCCGCAGCCGCTTCACCTATGACCCGGCGCCAAACCTGCTCACCCTGCGCATCGAAGACGGTCAGGGTGCCCTGCGACCCGGCCGCGTGCTGATCTTCGACGCGCTCACCCGCGGGCCAGTGGCGGTGTGGGGCCCGGGCGCGGTGAACGATCCATCTGGCCGCGAGGCCGCCGCCAACACCGTGCTCCTCGAGGACGGCGAAGGGCGCCTGCGCCTGCCAACGGGGCGCTACTACCTCATCGCCGCGGCGGGCATTCGCGACGCCGTAGACGCCCGGCCGGTCGAGGTCAAGGGCGACCAGACCCTCACCTTCCAGCTCCCCGTGGTGGTGCCCACGCCGGGCGTGCTCACCGCCGATCTTCACGTCCACACGGGCCGCAGCACCGACGCCTGGCTGCCCGACCGCTACCGCTTTGGCGCCGTTGTGGCCGCCGACATCGACGTGATCGTGGTGAGCGACCACAACAAGGTCACCGTGCCCACCGAGGCCCTCAGCCTGCTCGAGCTGGAGCGCGCGCTGACGGTGGTGCCCGGCGTGGAGGCCAAGGTGGCGCGGGCCTCCGCGCAGGCCAAGGCCGCCGTCGAAGAGGAAGGCGAAGAGGAAGAGGACGGCGAAGAGGAAGAGGACGAGCCGAATCAGAAGCGGAGCGGCAGCCTCGCTCACATCAACACCTTTCCCCTGGTTGCCGGGGAGGGGGCCCCCTTGCCGCCCAAGGCGACGCCCTCGCTCTCGGCGACGATCAGCCAGTGGCGTAGCCGTCAGGTGGCTCATCCCTACCCGGGCTCCGGAGATCGGCTGCTCATCCAGCTCAATCATCCCCGCGGGATTCAGTTCAATCCCGACAAAAAAATGTCACGGGTGCACGATCTTTTCGGCAAGATGGACCTGCGATCGGGCTTGCCCCTCTCCGACCAGTCTGCCTCCTGGATGACCGCCGGCGACGGGCCGGGCATCGAGGGCATCGACGCCGTAGAGGTGATGAACCGCTTCTCGGCCCGGGCCTGGTGGGAGGTGCGGGCGGACTGGTTCAACCTGCTCAATCAGGGCATCGTCCTCACCGCCACCGGAAACGCAGACAGCCATTCGGTCCACATCGAGCAGGTGGGCTTTCCGGTCAACCTCGTCTCGATGCCCGAGGGCGCCTTCGACATTGGGGCCTTCGTCGACGCCATCGCCGCGGGCCGCGTGGGGGTGAGCAACGGCCCCATCGTCGATCTGCGCGTCATCGGCGCTACCACCGGCGGGCCGGGCGCCCTCGTCGCCCCCAAGGCGGGCGAGGTTGAGGTCGAGGTGACGGTTCGAGCGGCCCCCTGGGTGCCGGTGCCCGAGCTACGCCTGATCGTGGACGGTCAGACGGCGGCCCGCCTCGTCCTGGCGCCCAGCCTCGCCCCCAAGGCCGACCAGCCCTTGCGGATCGACCGGGGCACCCACCGTTTCTCCCTGCCGGTGACCCAGGACAGCTGGATCGTCGCCGAGGCCGGCTGGCCGATCGCCGACTGGCGCGGGTCGGTGGGCGGCCTCTACAGCATCCTCAGCCCCGGCTCGGTGCCGGTGGGCTTCACCAACCCGGTCTTCCTCGACGCCAATGGCGATGGCCAGTGGACCCGCAGCCCGCCCAAGGCGCGGGTGATCAGCTCAACACCGGCAGATCAAGGGCCCGCGCCACGGCCCTGAGCAGGGTGTCGGCGGGGCAAGGCTTGGGCAGGCGCCCGGCGACCCGCTCGCCGAGGATCTGCAGGAGAGCAAAGTCGGTACAGGCCGTGTGGGTGATGACCTGCGGCGGGAGGTCGAGGCGATCGATCTCATCGAGGAGCACGAGGCCACCGAGGTGCTGCACGGTGTCTTCATAGTGCCGCGCCCGAGGCCCCAATGCGCCCCGCGGGCTGGGGCCCAGCGGGATGAAGATGTCGGTGATGACGAGGTCTACTGGGCCGCCGTGCAAGAAGGCGACGGCATCTTCGACCGAAGCGACCACCTCGACATCGGCGTCGAAGACCCGGCGCAGGGTTCGCACGTTGATCTCCACCAGCTGCGGATCGTCGTCGACGAAGAGGACGCGCATGTTTGCCTCACGCCGGCTCCTTATCACCCTTCCAGGCGGCGGCGGCGTCATGGACTGTCTCAGGACAGGGCCCTGTCTGTTCGGACTACTGCGGCTTCTCCTCGTGGTAGCTCTCGTCGGCGTTGACGGCCCAGACATCGTGCTGGGCGCCGTCGATGTTCTCGACGCTGAGCATGGCGGTGAGGATGCTGTGATCGGAATTGTTGTACTTGAACATTCCGTATCGACCCATCGCCGCGAGGTTGTCGAACTGGCGCAGGTAGCGGGAGATGACCTCCACGCGCTCTTCGTAGCCTTGATCGTAGATGGGGTAGGCCCGCGGCGCCCGCACCACGAGGCCGTCGATCACCTCGGCTGAACAGAGCCCCGTGGCAGCCAGCTCGCGGGTGGCGAGGGCGATCAGCTCGGCGTCGGGCATCGACCAGAGGGGGTCGCCGTCCTGGGTGAAGTACTCGAGGCCCAGGGCGCTGTGGCCGGCGGTGGGCACCATCTCGGGGGACCAGTTTCCGTAGTTCTGGATGCGCCCCACCTTGAGCTCGGGGGAGTGCACATAGACCCAGTTGTCGGGGAAGAGTTGGGTGCCGCGCACGATCAGGTTCACCGACATCATGTGCCGAAAACGAAGGCGGGACGCGGCTTCCAGCACCTCGGGCGGTGCCGCCGGCGAGAGGGCGCGCACGAGGTGGGTGAGTGGGATGCTGGACAGCACCTGCTCGGCCGGGAGGCGTTGACGCTGGCCTCCCCGCTCGATCTCCACCGCCGTGATGTGGAAGCCCTCGCGGTGCAGGGCCACCACCGAGGTGCCGGTCCACACCTGCCCGCCGTGCTCTTCGATGCGGGCCGCCAGCCGCTCGTACATCTGACCGGGGCCCAGGCGGGGGTAGTGGAATCGCTCGACGAGGCTGGTGACCGACCCGCTGCGATCCTTGAGCAGGGCCTGGCGCAGCGCGCCGCCCAGGCTGAGGTTCTTGATGCGCTGGGCGGCCCAATCGGCGCTGATCTGGTCGCAGGGCATGCCCCAGACCTTCTCGGTGTAGGCCTTGAAGAAGATTTCAAAGAGGCGGTCGCCGAAGCGGTTGCTGACCCACTCCTCGAAGCTGCGCTCCTGGCCGCGCGGGCGAAAGCGGGCCCGTCCAAAGCTGGCCACGCAGCGGGCCGCCTCGATGGGGCCGAGGTTGCGCAGGGCGTTGCGGGGCTCGAGGGGGTAGCTGAACATGCGCCCCCGGTAGAAGATGCGGGAGAGGCGCGGCCGCAGCAGCAGCTCGGGGCCCAGCGTCTCTTGCCACAGGGCCATCACGCGATCGTAGCGCGTGAAAAAGCGGTGGCCGCCGATGTCAAAGCGGTAGCCCTTGTACACCACGGTGCGCGCGAGGCCGCCCACCTGGGTGTCGCGCTCCAGCACGGTGGCCGCGCCGCCCCGCTGGTGCCAGGCCCAAGCGGCAGCGAGACCGGCAGGGCCCGCTCCAAGGACGAGGAGGCTATGGGGGCGCGTCTTCATCGCGGCGCATGTTCTCACACCTGAAACACGATGTCACCTGAACGCACGAGCTTAGAATGAAGGCTGTTTGGCTGCTGATCCCCATCGTCACAGGCCTCGCGGTGCCCGCGCTGGTGGTGATGAACCTGCGCATGGCCGCCCGCACCGGCGCCATGGAGGCTGCGGTGGTGCTGCACGCGGTCGGCACCCTGGCCGGGCTGCTGGTGATCGGGGCAGGCATGCGGGGCCCGGGCTTTGGCGCCCTGGCCGGCGTTCCCGGGTGGGCCTTCTTTGGCGGCGTCATCGGCGTGGCCGCGATGGCGCTGATGAACCGGGCCATCCCGCAGATCGGCGTGGCCAACGCGATCACCCTGTCGGTGGCGGCGCAGCTGGTGGCCTCGGTGCTGTGCGAGCACTTCGGCTGGTTGGGGACCGAGCGCAGCCCGGCGGGGATGACCCGGTGGATCGGGGTGGCCCTGCTGGTGGTGGGGGCCGCGCTGGTGCAACGCCGATAGGGGAGGGGGCTTGCGGGAGGGGGCCTGAACGGAGTAGCAGGGCGCGCGGAGACCTCATGCGCGGTCGCATCCTGTTCAATGGCAACCACAGCTCAGTCTCGGGTCTGCTCGACACCCTTGGCCCTTTCGTGCGTGGAGCGGCGGGCGGCGCGCCGCCGCGGGTCCTGCTGGTGACGGCGGCCTGGGGGCCCGGAGAATTCGGCGAAGGGGGCGTGCGGGCCGCGCTCAACGCCGCCGGGGTGCCTTCGACCTGGCGGGGCGGCTTCGACCAGAACATCCGCAACCTCTGCGCCTGGCATGCCTGGAAGGGTTGGCTGGCGCGGCACCCCGAGGTGGCTCCTCTCGCCGCCGCGGCGGCCGAGGTCGAGGCGGCGACCCGCGATCTGTACGTGGAGAAGACCCACTTCTACGCGGCGCGCATCCGGCGCCACTGCACAGCGGCGCGGCGGCGGGTGCCC
>JBEIQK010000660.1:0-3796 GCA_040376505.1 Alphaproteobacteria bacterium
CAACTCCGGCTATTCAGGGGGGCGCCCTCGGAGCCCTGGATGATCGCCCTGCCTCGCCGCCTCCTGCTCAGCCTCGCCCTCACCGCTTGCGTTGGGGGCTTCGGCGAGAGCAGCGGCCCCTCCACGCAGATCGCCGATCGGCAGGCCGATGTGATCGACGATCCCTCCGACACCGTCTACCGCCTGCGCGCCGTGGGGCCGATGGGCGAGGCGCCCGCCGAGCTGGTCATCCAGCTCCGCCGCAACCGCTTCGCCGCCGACGCGGTGGGCACCCTGGCCCCCGAGGGCACCACCTTCACCGTCGAGCCGCCCCTGCCCGGCCGCCTGGAGGTGCTGGCCCCCAACGCCCTGCGCTTTGTGCCCGAGGCCCCCCTGGCCCCCGGCGCCCGCCACACCTTCACCCTCACGGCGCTGGGCGGCGGCGAGGCGCCCGCCCTGCCGCCGAGCCCCGGCCTGTGGAGCTCCAGCCTGGAGAGCCCGGCCTTTGGCTTCGTGCGGGCCGATCTGCGCGCCCGCGACCCCAAGAAGGGCGAGGCCACCATCGATCTGGTCTTCTCTCACGCGGTCGACCCCCAGGCCGTCGCCGCCAAGGCCCGCTTCTCCCTTGGCGGCGCCGCGGTCACTGTCGCCCGCGTCGAGCCGGGCCCCCGGGCCAGCGTGGTGCGCGTTTCCCTGCGCAGCGCCCGCTTGGGCAAGCCCGGCGAGCTCGTGATGAGCCTCGCCGCCGGCGTGCCCTACGCCGAAGAGGCCGCCACCACCGCCGAGGCTGGCGTCGCCACCCTGCCCCTCACCGATGGGCCGGTGCTCGGCATCTTGAACGTGTCGCTGCGCGAAGGCCGCGACGGCTACTCGATCGAGGTGGTCTGCAACGACGCCGCCGCCGGCGGAGAGCGCTACTGGTGGGACCCCGAGACCTACGACGGCTGGTGGACCTCGCGGCGCTGCGCCCTCGACCCCGAAGAGGCCAAACGGGTCATCCAGATCGAGCCCGCCGTACCCTTCACCCTCGCCGACGGCCCCGCCGGCTTCCGCATCCTCGGTGACTTCTCCCGCGGCCCGGTCAGCCTGCACATCGCCGCCGGGGCCCGCAGCCGCGACGGCGGCGTGCTCCCCGCCGCCTGGAGCAGCGCCCTCACGGTGCCCGAGCGCAGCCCGCGGGTGACCTTCACCTCCAAGGGCCGCTACCTGCCGCGCGAGGCCTGGAAGAACCTCGCCGTCGAGCACATCAACCTCGACACCGCCACGCTCACCGTGCGCCATGTGCCCGCCGAGAACCTCGTCTTCTGGCTCAGCGGCAGCGAGGAGTCGATGGATCTGCGCACCAGCGTGGTGGTGCTCCAGCGCGAGGTGGCCCTGCCCAACACCCCCGACGTGCGGCACACCACCTGGGTCGACGTCGCCAGCCTGCTCCCCAAGATCGAGGGCGGCGTCTACGAGCTGCGCATCACGCCCGGCGGCGTCGCCCAGTCCGGGGAGCGCGGCCCCACCCGCGGCCTGCCCCGCGACGACGCCGCCCGCGTGGTGATCACCGACCTCGCCCTCGTCGCCAAGCGCGAGCGGCGGGCCGACGGCAGCCACGCCGTGCGCGCCTGGGCCCTGCAGTCGAAGGACAACCGCGCCGCCAGCGAGGTGGAGGTCAAGCTGGTGCGGCCGAGCGGGCAGGTCCTGGCCCGCTGCACCACCGGCCGCGACGGCGCCTGCGTCCTCGAAGCGCCCGCCGATCCCCTCGACCCCACCGGGCCGATGGCCCTCATCGCCAGCAAGGCGGGCGAGCTGACCTACCTCAAGTTCAGCGAGCTCGCGCTGAGCCCCGAGGGCGACGTCTCCGGCCTGCCCTACGCGCTCACCGCCGGCGAAGACGCCCCCGCATGGCGGGCCGCCGTCTACCCCGACCGCGGCGCCTACCGCCCCGGCGACACCGTGCACCTCGCCGCCATCCTGCGCGACGCCGACTACGAGGGCCCCAAGGCCGCGATGCCCGCCGTCGTCCGCTTCACCGACCCCCGCGGCAAGGAGCTGCGCCGCATCGTCGGTGAGGTCGATGGCGCCGGCCTGATCACCGCCGACCTCCGCCTCGGCGACTTCGCCCTCACCGGCAGCTACCGCGCCAGCGTCTCGGTGGCCGACCGCGAGGCCGGCGCCGTCACCTTCCGGGTCGACGAGTTCGTGCCCGAGCGCCTCTCCCTCGTCGCCAAGGCCGTCGCCCCCGAAGGCACCCGCGTCGACGAGCCCGCCCGCATCGACATCGAAGGCCGCTGGCTCTTCGGCGGCAGCGCGGCGGGCTCCAAGGTGGAGCTGTCCTGCACGGCACGCTCCACCCCCTTCACCCCCGCCGAGAACGACGAGTACCACTACGGCCCCGCCGAGCTCGACGGCGAAGGCCCCGCCCGCGAAGCCACGCTCGGCACCACCGACGGCGTGCTGGACGAGGCCGGAAAGGCGCAGCTGAGCTGCCCGCCCGGGCCCCCCGGCGTCACTGCGCTCGGCGCCGCCACCCTCACCGCCGAGGTGCGCGTCACCGAGGGCGAGACCGGCCGCGCCACCCGCCGCCTCGTCAGCGCCCCGCTGCACCCGGCCGACCACTACATCGGCCTGCGCAGCAGCACCCTGCGCGCCGAGGCCAACCGGCCGCTCAGCGTCGAAGGCGTGCTGGTGACCCCCAAGGGCGCGCTCTCCGCCAGCGCCGCCGCCCAGGTCGAGGTGGAGATCTTCCGCCTCGACGAGGAATTCGGCTGGTGGTGGGACGAAGACGCCGGCGAGACCGGCTACCGCCGCAGCCTTCGCCGCAGCCGGGTCAGCGCCGCCACCGTGCCCACCCAGGGTGGCCGCTTTGTGCTGCCCTTCACCCCCGAAGAAGGCGTGGGCTGGCTCATCGTCGCCCGGGCCGGCGCTGCTTGGACCGAGCTGCACATCCCGGGCGCCGGCGGCCGCTACGCCTGGGGCTACGCCGACGGCGCCGACCGCACGCCCCGCCCCGAGCGCCCCGCCCCCCTGCGCCTCCGCGCGCCGGAGCGGGTGCGCTCTGGCGAGGCCATCACCGTCACCGCCAAGGCCCCCTACGCCGGCCGCCTCCTCTGGAGCGTCGAGACCGACGAGGTCGTGAAGACCGAGTGGGTTGAGGCCGAGGCCGGCGAGGTCTCCTTCACCTACACCCCGCGCGAATTCGAGCCCAACGTCTACATCAGCGCCCTGCTCTTGAAAGACCCGCACCTGGAGAGCGACCAGAGCTGGCTGCCCGAGCGCGCCGCCGGCCTCACCTCGGTGCGCATCGAGCCCACCGACTACACCGCCGCCGTCTCGATCAAGGCCCCCGAGAGCGTGCTGCCAAACAGCCCGCTCACCATCGAGCTGTCTGCCGAGGGCCTCGGCCGCGGCCCGGCCAGCGCCACCGTCGCCATCGTCGACGAGGGCATCCTCTCGCTCACCAACTTCCAAAGCCCCGATCCCGCCGAGCAGATCTTCGCCCGCCGCGCGCTCGGGGTGGAGTCCTTTGAGACGATCGGCTGGTCGATGGTCTCCGCCCCCCGCGGCCCCGCCAGCCGGGTCGGCGGAGACGCCGCCGGCGCCAACGGCCGCGTGCAGATGGTGAAGCCCGTCGCCCTGTGGAGCGGCAAGGTCGACCTCGTCGACGGCAAGGCCAAGGTCACGGTCGACGTGCCCGGCTACCGCGGCAAGCTGCGCGTGATGGCCGTGGTCGCCAGCGCCGAGAAGATGGGCCACGCCAGCGCCAACGTCGTGGTGAAGGAGCCGGTGGTGCTGATGACCACCCTGCCGCGCTTCCTCGTCGCCGGCGACG
>JBEIQK010000847.1:0-2719 GCA_040376505.1 Alphaproteobacteria bacterium
GCTCTTTCGGTGGGTCGGCCCCAGGCGGTCTGCCTGCTCGGTGAGGTGGGCCCAGGCCTCGGCGAGGGAGGCCCGCAGCTCCGCGATCGGCATCTCGGCGCCGTGCTCGTAGAGGAGGAACCCCCGCAGGCGCAGGTTGCCGGGATCGGCGGCGATGCCGGCCTCGAGGAGGGCGCGGTTGCGCTTCGACTTGCCCAGATCGGCCCGCAGGCTGGGCACCGCCCCATAGTGAACGATGTTGAGCCGCCGGCCCTGGCAGCGCGCCTCACGCGGCGCCATCCAATGGTCGATGTTCTCGTGAATGGCCTCGCGCCAGCAGAGGTCGGGGGTCCGTCTCAGCAGGCGGGGCAGCAGGACGGGGGTCTCCTGGCGGGCCGCGCCGCTCAGGACCTCGGCGGGGGTGGCGTCGAGGCGACTGGCATCGTGCAGGGGCATGAAGATGCAGTCCACGCCCGGATCTTCGATGGCCGCCCGCAGCGCAGGCCCTTCGCCCGGCGCCAGCCGCTCATCGGCGTCGAGGGAGAGGATCCAGTCTCCCGTGGAGGCCGCCAGCGCCGCGTTGCGCGCCGCCGAGAAGTCGTTGACCCAAGGGAAGTGCACCACCCGCGCCCCCGCCGCTTGGGCGATTGCGACGGTGTCATCGACGCTCCCGGTGTCGCAGACGATGATCTCATCGACCACGCCCCGCACAGAGGCGAGGCAGGCGGGCAGGTTCTTCGCCTCATCACGGGCGATCAAGCAGAGGCTCAAGCGGGGGCGCGGCATGGCGCGCAGGCTACCACAGGCGCGCCCCGGCCCCGTGCATTAGGGCCCCTGCCGAGGTGTGACCATGCTCCTGGGCCTGCTCCTGGCCTGCTCCTCCCCGAGCACGCCGACCGCCGACAAGGCCGGCGACGACAGCGCTGCGGCGGGCGACAGCGCCGGGCCCGAAGACAGCGCCCCCGCCGACGACAGCGCCGCCATCGACCCCTTCTGCGTCGATCAGCCCGTGGTGACCTGGGCCAACTTCGGCGCCGGCTTTCTGCTGGGGGCCTGCCAGGGCTGCCACGCCAGCACCACCCCAGACCGCCACGGCGCGCCGGAGGGCGTCAGCTTCGACAATGTCGACGAGGCCTGGGCCTGGCAGCCGCGCATCCTGGCCCGGGCCACCGGGGAGGCCCCCACCATGCCCCCCCTCGGCGGCATCAACGAGGCCGACCGCCTGCTGCTGGAGATCTGGCTGCGCTGCGCCGCGGCCGGAACGTGAAACTTTGCTCCGCCGCCGATTCAAGGGCGCTGGCGCTGTCGGCCTCGGCCTCCGCGTGGTAGCCTTTCGCAACCCTGTGGAGCGACCGTGCCAGCGCCCATCCGCCTCTCCCTCCTGGCCTTGCTGCTGGCCTGTCAAACCGAGAACGAGGTGAAGCCTCGCCTCGGCGAGGCCCTCGACGAGGCCGCCGCCGACACCAGCGCCCCCGGCCCGGACACCGCCGAAGACACGGCCGAAGACACCGCCGAGGAGCTGCCCAGCGACTACGTCTTTGACGAAGAAGAGCCGCCGCCCCTGCTCGGCCTCGACGAGGTCACCCTCTCGCTGGAAGAGGCGGCGGCGGCCTTTCGGGCCTGGCGGCCCTTCCTCGCCTTTGACGCCCACGGCGAGATGCTCCGCCAGGGCGACAGCGCCTGCCCGGTCTCCTACGACGACTACTACACGAACTACGGCTACTACTACTACGCGGGCGGCTGCACCGCTTCAACCGGCCTCACCTATGCCGGCTACATCTACGGCATCACCTACGCCGACAGCCTGGACTCCGCCTACTACGACTATGACAACTACGGCTGGTGGTATGGCGATGGGGTCGCCCAACTGCCTGATGGCCAGCAGTACGCGATGGCCGGCTACTTCTACGGCTACGAGTACACCTACCTCCCCTCCCCCACCTCCTATGTCTACTTGAGCTACACGGGCGGGGCCCACTGGTCAGGCGCCACCTTCGGGGAGACCTGGCTGGGCGACGATGTCAGCCTGGCCATCGTCGTCTCGGGGGCGGCGGTGCCAGGCTCGGGCGCCTACCTCACCCTCCAAGGCGGGCTCGACGGCTATGGCGGCACCTACGCCGACTCGGTGCGCTTTGAGGGGGTCTACATGGCCACGGCGGCCTGGGGCTCGGACTGCCCTCAGGAGCCCTCGGGCACCCTGGCCATCCGCGACGAGGCCAACGAGTGGTACACGGTCGCCTTTGACGGGCCCTCCTACGCCGGCGGCGAGACCTTCCCGGCGGCCTGCGATGGCTGCGGCGAGGTCTGGTACCGCGGCACCTCCCTCGGGCTGGTCTGCCCTGACCTCTCCACGCTGACCCAATGGGAGCGTTCCCCATGGTGACCTGGCTGCTCTTCGCCTGCGCGACCTCGCCGCAGCCGAACGATCCCATTGATGAGGCTCCTGCGGCCGAGGCGGAGGCGGAGGCCGATCCAGGCGACGCGCCGCCGGCCGCGGGCCCCAGCGCACCCTCCAACCCGGTGGCGGCCTTGAGCCGGGCCAGCCTGGACCTGCGCGGGGTTCGCCCCAGCCTCGACGAGCTGGCGCTCATCCAGGCCGACCCCGCCGCCTACGACGCGCTGGTCGAGGGCTTCCTCACCGACCCGCGCTTTGGCGAGCGCATCCGCGAGATGTGGGGAGATTTGTATCTCACCCATGTCGACTATTATTATGTGTCGGCCAGTGAATACGGCATCGGCA
>JBEIQK010000664.1:0-3758 GCA_040376505.1 Alphaproteobacteria bacterium
GAGGCGACCTTCCCCTTCACGATCGAGGCCGGCCTCGTGGACGATCCCGACGCCGGCCCGCCTGTGGACCGCCGGGGCGAGGCCGAGGCGGCGCCGCGCTGAGCGACCCTCCGCCGAACCCGGCCGGTGGGTTTGTGTCGGATTCCCTCCAGCCTGAAGCGGCGTTCCCGGGCAATCGACCTGTGTACCTTCACCGGTCTTCCAGCGGCCGCGGCCAGCGGTGGCGGCGGGCCGATCCATGAAATAGCCAGGGTCCGAGGGGAGGTCTGGCGGCCCCGCCTCGTTCACCCCCGCACCCCATTCGGAGTCCCCCATGGCCGAGCAGTACGAAGACGACGGTCGCACCTACATGGTGGTGATCAACCACGAAGAGCAGTACTCGATCTGGCTCTCCTACAAAGAGGTGCCGGTCGGCTGGCGCCCCGTCGGCAAGGTCGGCACCAAGCCCGAGTGCCTCACCTACATCGACGAGGTCTGGACCGACATGCGGCCGCTCAGCCTGCGCAAGGCGATGGGCGACGCGTGATCTCCAGCCCCTGGTTCTTCGTCCCGCGCCCCCTCCCCAACCCGCGCCTTCGCCTGCTGATGCTGCCCCACGCCGGTGGCAGCCCGCCGGCCTTTCGCGGATGGGATCGGCGGGTGCCCGCCGGCGTGGAGCTGTGGCTGGCCCACCCGCCCGGCCGCGGCGCCCGTCTGCGTGAGCCTTTAGTGGCGCGGTCGGAGCTCCTGGTGGACTCGTTGATGGGGGCCCTTCGCCCCCACCTCGACACGCCGCTGGTCTTGATGGGCCACAGCTTCGGCGCGCGCTTCGCCCTGGCCCTCGCCCATCGCCTGCGCGCCCTCGGTCAGCCGCCCCGCGCGCTGATCGTCTCGGGTCGGCGGGGCCCCCGGGTGCCGAGCCGCGAGCCGGATCTGCACCCGCTGCCCCAGGCGGCCTTCCTGCGCGAGCTGGAGCGCCGGTACGGGGTGCTCGACGAGGCCCTGCGCCACCCCGAGCTGGCCGAGATGCTCTTTCCCGCGCTGCAGGCCGATCTGCGCGCGTCGGAGACCTGGCCGGCCGAGGCGGGGCCGCCCCTCGATCTGCCGCTGCATGTGCGCGGCGGGCGCGACGACGCCACGGTCGCCGAGGCCGATCTGCAGGCCTGGCGGGCCGAGTCCACCGGCCTCTGCTCGGTGGAGCTCCTGCCGGGTGGGCACTTCTACCTGCTGCAAGACCCGGCGCCCTTCTTCGCCTCGCTGGAGCCCGCCTTCGCTTCCCTGCTCGCCACAGCCTGAACGGTCAGGCCCGGGCCCAGTCCGCCTCGAGCACGGCGGGCCCCTCGGCCGACCAGGCGTTGAGCGCCGTCGAGACCTCCCGGGCCTGCAAGGAGCCCGGCGGCGCCGTCTTCATCAGGGCCTCCACCACGCTCCAGGCTGACTGTTCATCGAGCCAGGCGGCGAAGTCTTCTGGTGCCAGGAGCACGGGCATCCGGTCGTGGACCCCCAGCAGGTCGGCGCTGGCGGGGACGGTCAGGATGGCGAAGCAGTCCACCGCGCTGCCCTCGCGCTCAAAGCGCCCCCACAGCCCGCCCATCGTCAGCGCGCCGCCGCCGGGCGGCGAGAAGCACAGCGGCCAGCGCTTCTTGCCCTCCTTCTGCCACTCGTAAAAGCCGGTGGTGGGCACAAGGCAGCGCCGCCAGCGCAGGGCCGCCGACCAGGTCTCTTTGTGGGCGGCCTCCTCGGCCCGGGCGTTGATCAGCGGCGGGCCGCCCTTCCAGGGGTCCTTGCCCTGTCGGGCCAGCCAGAGGGCCGGAAAGCCCCAGCGCATCGCCCGCATCGTCATCCCCGACTCGGCGGCGATGATCACCGGGTGGAGTTGGGTGGGGGCGATGTTGTAGCGGGGCAGCGACAGATCGGGCAGCGCGAACCAAGGGTCCATGCGGTAGAGCGCGACCAGATCGGCCCAGGTGAGCTGGAGCTGCACGCGGCCGCACATCGCCTAGGCCAGATCCCAGCCGCTGGTGTAGCCCTCGCCCACCGCTTCGAGGAAGGCGGCGAAGGGGGCCCAGCCGCCCAGGGTCGCGCTGTCGCCCACGCCGATGAAGAGCAGGCGGGCGCGGGTGAGCGTCACGTTGAGGCGGCGGGGGTCGGCCACAAAGCCGAGCGTGCCGTCGACGTTGCTGCGCACGAAGCTGGCCAGGATGACGTCGCGCTCGCGGCCCTGGAAGGCGTTGACGGTGCCCACCTCCAACTCGGGCAGGGCCTTGCGCAGCGCCACCACCTGGGCCCGGTAGGGGGCGATGACGCCGACGCGCTCGGGGCGTAGGCCGGCGGCCTTGAGGTCGCGCCAGACCCGGGCCAGCAGCTCCACCTCACCCGGATTGGCGAAGGAGCCGACGGCGTCGGGCTCCTCGTCATGGCCCATGCCGGCGGTGTCGATGAAGCGGGCGGCCGGGGTCGCCCAGGCGCTGTCGAGGGTGAGCGCCGCCTCGGCCACGTCGGGGGCGGCGGAGAGGCGGCCGCCGTAGGTCGGCTGGCAGAGCGCCATCAGGGTGGTGTTCATGCGCCGCTGCTGGGTCAGCATCGGGAACTGAAAGCCCTCGTCGACGAGGCGCTGGAGCAGGCTGCGCTCCAGGGTCTTGTCGCGGCCCTTGATGACGGGGCCCAACTGGTGCGGATCGCCGGTGAGGATGAGACGCTTCACCCGTTGGGCCACCAGCCACAGGGCCGGCTCGGCGATCTGTCCGGCCTCGTCGAGCACGGCGGTGCGCGGGGGCGTCAGGTCTTCGCCGCGGGTCTGCAAGGTGCCGATGGTCATCGCCAGCACATCGGCGCTCAGCAGCACCTCGCGCTTGGCCGCGCTCCACTCCTCGCGAATGGCGCCGCGGATGGCGAAGAGCTCGTCGCCGTCGGCCCGGGTGGCCTCGCGCATCAGGCGGTGGATGACCCCGGCTCGAGAGCCATGCAGGATGCGGTGCTCGAGGGTGAGCTGCTTCACGGGCCCGCCGATGCGCGCCGACACGCCCAGGCGCACCACGTTGAGCCCGGCGGCCGACGCGCGGGCGGCGAGGTGGTCGACAGCGGCGTTGCTGTCGGCCAGGGCCCAGGGCCGCTCGCCCAGATCGCGCAGGGCGGCGAGGATGGCCACCAGCACCTCGGTCTTTCCGGTGCCGGGCGGGCCGTGAACGAGGCCGATCTCGGTGCAGCCGAGCGCCAGGGCGGCGGCGGCCCGCTGGCTCGGGTGCAGGCGGGCGAAGGCGGGGTGATCGTAGGGGTCCGCCTTGTAGGGCATCTCCCGGCCCAGAAGCAGGTTCACCAGCGGCTTGTAGCGGTCTTCGGCCCGGCGCAGCACCTCTTGCTGGGCCTTTTGCAGCGCTGGGTCGAAGCGGCGGCTCACCACCCAGGGGCCCGAGCCCTCGGGCGCGCCCTCCACCCGCAGCTCCACCACCGTCTCGTCGATGCCCTCGATGCGGCCGACGATGCCCTCGTCGGGCTTGCCGAGGGGGGCGAGCAGGATGGGGTCGCCGGGCGCGAAGGCCTCGCCCAGGTCGCGGCCGCGCAGCAGCACATGCACGCGCCCGCGCGAGCGGTGCTCGGTGGCGCTGATCTCCAAGGGGTAGAGCGAGAAGCCCGCGGCGGCGCGCTCGGGGAGGGGCAGGGCGCGGAGCTGGACGTGCTCCTCCTCCTGGGCGCGCAGCTCGCGGGAGAGGGCGTCGATCAGGGCCTGGAGGTGCGGGTGCATGGCGGCGCGGCTAACGGGTAGGCCCGGGCCTCACAAC
>JBEIQK010000360.1:0-6350 GCA_040376505.1 Alphaproteobacteria bacterium
GGGTGCGTCGGATGGTCGAGGCCCATGCCGAGACCGCCGCCACCCAGGGGGCCTGCATCGTGCCCTTCTGCGGCTTTGACAGCTTGCCCTCGGAGTTGGGCGTGCTCCTCGCCGTCGGCGCCCTGGCGGCCGGCGACGAAGGCACCGCCATGGTGCGCAGCGCCTTTGTGGGAAAGGGCGGCTTCAACGGCGGCACGCTGGCTTCGGCCATCGCCCTCTTCGATGAGGCCGATCCCTCCTTCGCCGAAGACCCCTTCCTGCTCTGCCCGCCGGGCCACGGCCTCTCGGCCGAGAAGAACCCCCTGCACACAGCCCCCCGCTTTGATCCGGCGCTGGGCACCTGGGTGGCCCCCTTCTTCATGGCGCCGGTCAACGGCCCGGTGGTGCGGTGGACGGCCTCCTTGATGGCGGCAGCCGGCCAGCCCCATGGCGAGGACTTCGGCTACGCCGAGGGGATGAAGGTGCCCGGCCGCATGGCGGCGATGGCCACGGCGGCCAGCCTCGCCGCCGGCGCCCGGCTCTTGCAATGGGGTTGGCTGCGCGATCGCCTCGCCGCCTGGGGGCCGGCCCCGGGAGAGGGGCCTTCCGAGGCGGTGATGGACGGGGGTTTCTTCACCACCGACCTCGTGGGGATCGGCGAGGAAGGCGGAAGAGTCCGCGTCCATATCGCCGGGGAGGGGGACCCGGGCAATCGAAACACCGTGCGGATGGCCTGCGCCGCCGCCCTCACCCTGGCCGAAGAAGAGGTGCTTCCAGCGGGTATTTTGCCGCCTGGCTTCGCCCTGGGCAACCTGCTGGTGCCCCGCCTGCGGGCGCTCGGCATGAAACTTGAGGTAAAATCTGCCTGATTTTGATGTTTGATGGAATCCATCAAACACCCGTAAGGCCCGGAAAGCGACAGCAGGCGCCCGCTCCCCTAAACATCGCCTGTCTCTCCGTGAGCACCGCCGGGCCGTTTGGTCGCTCCCCTGTTCCAAGTCGGTCGTGAACGAACGGCCCGGCCTTGCTCGGAGATATTTCTGCCCTAACGGCTTTGGCAGGTGGCGCGCTGCAAATAGCGGCCAAAGGCGAATTCGGGGCTGTTGGCTGCGTCATGGCAGCCGGTGCAGGTGTCGATCGTCACGGCGGGGGGCTTCTTTCCGTCGTCGGGGTGGCCCGCCATCGGGCCGTGGCAGGCCTCACACTGCACCGCCTTGAAGCGCAGTGCGCTGGCCGCGGCGGGGTCGCCAAAGCCGCCCGGCTCGCCAAAGCCGGTGCTGTGGCAGCCCACACACTCGGGGTTCTGGGTGCTCTGACGGGCCAGCAGCGACTCCCAGGCCCGGGCGTGGTCAGTGAGCGCCCAGCGCGACATCTGTTTGGTGTGGCAGCTCACGCAGGCGCTCGCGGTGGCGTAGGTCGGCACGGTCGGCGGCGGCGGGGCGGCGGCCCGGGCGACGGCGGCGGCCTGGGTGTCGGCGTGGAAGCGGTCGACCTGGGCGCGCACGGGGCCGCCGGGGGGATCGAGATCCTCGGAGAGGGGGATGGTGCTGGTGGCGACGAGGATGCGCCCGCGCCCCTCTTCGTCGAGGGCGGCCTCGAGCGCCGCGCCGCGGGCCTGCAAGGCGGCGTCGTCGGGGCTGCGGCGCAGGCGGCCGACCAGGTCGCGGCGCTCCTGCCAGCGCAAGGGGTCGGCCGGCGGGCGAATGGGGCCGGCGGCGGGGCCGGCGATGCGCAATTCCACCCGCTGCACATAGCGGCCGCGATCGGGGGCCTCGATGACCACGGCCCCCAGGCTGCCGTCGGGGCGCTCGGGCTGGCGCAGCGCCTCGTAGGCCGAGCCCTTGGTGCTGAGCACCAGCGGCAGGCCCTCCACCTCGCGGGCCACCCGATCCGCCAGAGCGTCGTCGACCGAGCCGATGGCCAGCACCAGATCGAGGTCGGCCGGTAGGCCGGCCAGGGCGGCGCGGGCGGCCAACACGGGATCGAGCGTGACAACGCGATCTTCGCCGCGCAGCTCGCCGGAGAGGCCGATCACGCCAACGCGCAGGCCTCCGGCCTCCAGGATCGCGGTGGGCGAGAGGAGGGGGGCGCCCTCCAGGGTCCAGGTGGCGCTGATCGTGGGAAAGCCGCGCGGGGCGCGCAGCCCGTCGGGGCCCAGGGCGAGGAGATCGGTGGGGCCGGGCACCCAGAGGTCGAGGCCCACGGCCTCGGAGAGGGAGAGCAGGGCCTCGCCGCGCCGGGCCCGATCGGCGGCCCGGGCCGTGCTGGCCCCCTTCAGCAGGAGCTCTCCGGCGTCGATGTGCAGCAGGGGCTCTTCTTCGCGCAGGCGGTCGAGCAGGGCCCCGCGCCGGGCGAAGCCGCCGTAGGGCAGGGTGGGGCAACCGCAGGGCTCGATCTCACCGCGCACCTCGCCCACCAGCGCGAGGCTGAGGTAGCGGGCCGGCTGGGCTTCCCCGCGGGGGCCCTCGCTGGAGGCGGCGGCGCCGGGCAGGGCGGGCAGGGCGTCGAGGGGCGGCGGGGTGGCGGCCGGCGGCTCGCCCGCGCAGGCGAGGAGGGCAAAGAGGCCGCAGCAACGTGGCAGGAGAGTGTTCACCGGGGCTCCGGGGCTGGGCTGTCAACATTCTGTGGACAAGGCACCGCGCGGCGGGAAACAAGGTAGCCCGACTCCCCGCCCTGTTGGAGGTCCTGATGAGCCCGCTCCTGCTGCTGCTCGGCGCCCGCGCCTTCGCATTCGCGCCTGCCGACCACATCTTCGTGGGCCAGGAGCCCGTGCGGCACCTGCTGACCCACCCCAGTCAGCAGCTTCGCCTGCGGGAGAGCGCCGGCTGGGTCGCCTTCACCGCGGGGGAGGGCGCCGGCTGGGTGGCCCGCTTCGATGAGCAGACCGGCACGGCCCACCGGGCCTGGGGCCCCGGCATCGATCTGGGGGCGCTCCAGACCGAGGCCCAGGTGCGCGCGGCCTTCAACGCCTTCTTCGCCCGCAACGAGGCCCTGCTGGGCGTTCCGGCCCGCAGCCTGCGCCTGGGTCAGGCCACCCGCAGCGGCGACGGCTGGATCCTCCGCTTCGATCGCGTGCTGCCCGGGCTCCCCACCGCCATCGAGGGCCGCATCGACGCCCCGGTGGGCCCTCCCGGCCTGCCCGACGCCCTGGGCGAGTGGAGCCAGCACGGCCTCACGCGGGTCTGGCGCGGCGGGGTCGAAGCGCGGGTGCGCCACGGCAAGCTCGTGATGATCGGCGTCGACACCTATCCGCTGGCCGAAGAGGCCCTGGCCGCCCCCGCCTTCACCGCCAGCCAGGCGATCGCCCTGGCCATCGCCGACGGCCCGCTGCCCGAGGCCGATCACGCCGTCGAGGGCGCGGTTCTGGTGGTGTTGCCCCAGCAGGATGGCCCGGTGCTGACCCACGCGCTCTGCTGGATGGTCCGCACCCGCACCGGCGGCGTCAACCCGGGGCTGTGGGTCAGCTTCGTCGACGCCCAGACCGGCGCCCTGCTCAATGTACACAATCAGGTGCGCTACGCCACCGGCACCGTCTACGGGACCCACGTAACCCGCACGGTGGACGGCGACTTCACCACCAGCACGATGCCCTGGATGGATCTCTCCTCGTCGGCGGGCTCCACCACCACCGACGCCGACGGCGCCTGGACCTTAGGCGGCAGCAGCTTTACGGGGGTGCTCTCGGGCGACTGGGTCGACGTGAAGAACGGCAGCGGCGCCGAGGGCTCGCTCACCTGGTCGAGCGGCATGCCCACCTGGACCGAGGCCAACGCCACCCAGGCCGAGATCGACAGCTTTGTGTGGCAGAACAAGATCCACGTCTGGGGTCAGACCTGGGCGCCTGAGCTGGACATCTCCAATCAGCAGATCACCAGCACCGTCAACCTGAACGATGTCTGCAACGCCTACTACGATGGCAACGTCAACTTCTACAAGCAGGGCGGCGGCTGCAACAACACCGGGCAGATCGCCGACGTCAACTACCATGAGTGGGGCCACGGCTTTCACGCCTACGCCGCCAACACCTGGAGCGTCGACGGCTCGATCGGCGAGGGCAGCGGCGACGCGGTGAGCTTCTTCAACACCGGCGACTCGGTGGTGGCGCCCTACTTCGTGACGGATGGCAGCGGCATCCGCGACGCGGGGCCCAATCGCAGCTACCCCGACGATGTGGTGGGCCAGGTCCACGAAGACGGCCTCATCTGGGCGGGGGCGATCTGGGACCTCTGGTCGGCCCTCGACGCCACCCTGGGCACCGACGACGGCTACGCCACCACCGTCACCCTCTTCAAGGAGGCGCTCAAGGCCAACACCTCGCTGGAGGGCTCCTACGACGAGGTGGTGGTCGCCGATGATGACGACGGCAACCTCGCCAACGGCACGCCCAACCTCTGCGAGATCATCGACGCCTTCGCCTTGCACGGCCTGGGACCGGGCGGCTCGGGTGGTCTGTTTCAGGTGGCGGGCGAGGCGATCCCCAATCAGCTCGCCTCGGCCAGCGCCTATCCGGTGCGGGCCGAGGTCCAGAACCTCGCGGCGGCCTGCGTGGAGGGCGGCATTGACGACGCCACCGTCTACTTCAGCGTCGATGGCGGCGAGACCTACGAGAGCGCCCCGCTCAGCGTCGACGGCGACGTGGTGACCGGCGATATCCCCGCCCAGGCCGAGGGCAGCGTGGTGACCTGGTATGTCGAGGTGCAGCCCACGGGCAGCGACGCGGTCTTTGTGCCCTCGGGCGGCTCCATCAACCCGATGAGCTTTCTGGTGGGTGAGCCGGTGTTGATCACCTGCTTCGACTTCGAAGACGACGACGGCGGCTTCACCCACGAGCTGCTCAGCGGCTCCGAAGACGAAGGTGCCGACGACTGGATGTGGGATCGCCCCCGCGGCGCCGGCGGCGACCCGGACTACGCGGCCAGCGGCACCCGGGTTTGGGGCAATGACCTCGGCGGTGGGCGCTACAACGGGCAGTACCAGTCCAATAAGACCAACCGTCTGTCCAGCCCGGCGATTGACCTCAGCGGCTACGCCCAGACCTATGTCCAGTTCAACCGCTGGTTGCAGATCGAAGACGGCTACTACGACAAGGCCAACGTCTACGCCAACGAGGCGGTGATCTGGCAAAACCACGCCACCAGCCGCTCGGTGGGCGACGAGCACCACCTCGACGAGCAGTGGGCGCTCACCACCATCGCCCTGCCGGCCGGCCTCAGCGAGGTGGTGCTGGGCTGGGAGATCGACTCCGACAACGGCGCCGAGTACGGCGGCTGGACCCTCGATGATGTTTGCGTCTACGGCTACGTCAGCGCCCCGGTGACCGACACCGGCGGCGAGCCCGACACCAACGCCGGCGAGGGCGATGACACCGGAACCGACAACGTGGACGATCCCAGCGTGGACGGCAGCGACACCAAGGGGGATTTCTCGGCCTGCTCCTGCGCGAGCACGAACGCCGGCGGCGGCGGCCTGCTCGCCGGGCTCCTCGCCGGGGTGGTGCTGATCGGCCGGCGGCGCCGGGCGTGATCGCGCTCTGGCTGGCCCTGCAGACCCCGCCCGACCTCTCCGAAGAGGTCGGCGCGGCCTGGGCCAGCCGTCTGTCCGCCTTGAATGAGGCCCAGCGCTTCGCCGAGGCCCTCGCCGAGGGGGCCCGCTACCAGGAGCGGGTCGGCCCCAATGCCGATGTGGCCTATGAGATGGGCCTCGCCGCCAACCGGAGCGGTGATGTGGCCGCCGCGCTGGGCTGGTATGACGAGGCCCTGCGCCTGCGCCCCAACTTCGCCGCCGCCGCCTACGATCGCGGCGAATTGCACCTCGCCGCCGGCCGCGACGAGGCCGCCCAGGCTGACTTCGAGGTGGCCGCCCGCGCCCGCCCCGACCACTGGGTGGGCCCCTTCCGGCTGGCCCAACTGGCCGGGCGCCGCGCCGACCCCACCGCCTTCGAGGAGGCCCTGCTGGCCGCCGTCCTCCGCGGCTTTGACCTGCACACGCTGGCCCTGGATCCGCAGTGGCGGGCCTGGGCGCACGACCCCAACCTGGGCCCGATCCTGACGCGGGTGATCCTCGTCTATGGCGATGAGGCCACGCTCTCCGCCCTGCGCGCCCCCTGAAGCTGCGTCGAGAGCACAGGTTTGCGGGGTAGGACAATCGAAGGGCCGGAAAAACGATCTACGACAAGGGAGGCGCAGACGCCAAGCACACAAGGCGCCTCGTGGAACAAGCCCTCGAGACCTTCACGCTTCACGGCCTGGACGCGGGTGCACAAAAAGCGAAGAACGCCCTATGTCGGCTTCAATCCGGCAAAGGGCCGCCCAGACGGCCTCCACGCTGAGGCCCTCCAGACAGGCGTGATCGCCGATCGGACAGGCCGCACC